>NZ_JAIGQA010000109.1:0-28250 GCF_019733245.1 Streptomyces sp. WAC04114 | reverse complement strand
GTTCGGGGGTGGGTCCGGGGCCGGGGTTCTCGCCGGGGCCGCCGGAACCCTGCCGGTCCGCGGGCGGTCCGGGGGCGCCGGCCTCCTCCGCTGAGCCGGTCCCCTCGGGGTCCTCCGCGTCCAGCAGCCGCACCGCGTGCCGCCCCAGTTGGGCCACGAGCGCGCTCGGCAGCCACGGGTCGAGGGCGCGGCCGTCGGAGACGGTGTCGTCCGCGCCGATGCGTTCCAGGACGCGGTCGAGGGAGGGCCGGGCGGCGGGATCCTTGCGCAGGCAGTCCCGGACGAGGTCGGCGATGCCCTCGGGGACGGCCTCCAGGTCCGGCTCCTCCTGGGCGATGCGGAACATCAAGGCGTGCACACCGCTGTTGGCGGTGCCGAAGGGCAGGGCGCCGGTCGCGGCGTAGGCGAGGACCGAGCCGAGGCAGAAGACGTCGCACGCCGGGGTGATGCGGTCGCCCCGGACCTGCTCGGGCGCCATGAAGCCGGGCGAGCCGACGAGCGCGCCGGTGCGGGTGAGCCCGCCGTCCGTCACGGTCTCCAGGGCGCGGGCGATTCCGAAGTCGATGACGCGCGGGCCGTCGATGGTGACCAGCACGTTGGACGGCTTGAGGTCGCGGTGGACGATGCCGGCGGCGTGGATGTCCTTGAGGGCGTGCGCGAGCCCGGCCGCGAGGATGCGGACGGTCCGCTCGGGCAGGGCGCCGTGATCGTGCCCGACGACCTGCTGGAGGCTCGGCCCGGCGACATAGCCCGTGGCGACCCACGGCACCGCCGCCTCGGTGTCCGCGTCCAGCACCGGCGCCGTCCAGTACCCGCCGACCCGCCGCGCGGCCTGCACCTCCTGCCGGAACCGCTCCCGGAACTCCTCCTGCGCGGCCAGCTCCTCGCGCACGAGTTTCACGGCGACCGTACGGCCCCGCTCGGAGCGGGCCAGGTAGACGTGCCCCATGCCCCCCGCACCGAGCCGCGCCATCAGCCGGTACGCACCGATACGCGGTGGATCTCCGGGCCCCAGCTTCTCCATCGCTCAGCCGCCTTCCCCCCACACGTGAGCAACAGATCGAGAATAGTGCCGGGCCGGGGCGGGGTGGCCTGGGCGAACTCTACGGTTCCGTAACAGGCGGAGGCTGAGTTCCGGGCAGTCCCACCTGGTCCAGCACCGTCGACAGCCGTTCGAGCAGCCGTACCGCCTCCGCCAGCTCCGCCTCGCCGAACGCCTCGGCCAGCCGGTCGGCGAAGGCCGCGTGGCCGGGGTCGATCCGGGTGATCGCCGCGCGTCCCTCGTCGGTCGGGGCGAGGAGCTTGGCCCTGCGGTGTGCCGGGTTCGGCCGGTACTCCGCGAGCCCACGCTCCACCAGCAGGTCGGCGATGCGCTGCACGCTCTGCCGGGTGATGCCCATGGCGCGGGCGATGCCCGAGACCGGCAGCGGTTCGCCGAGGACCGCGCCGAGCACCTGCCACCATGCGGCGGTGAGCCCGGCCGGCCGGGCCAGTTCCTCCGCGACGGCGAGGAACTGGCCGTTGAGCCGGAACACTCCGAGGGCGCTGCGGCTGAACAGGTCCTGGCGCTCGCGGCTCACAGCGCGCCGGCCTTCTCCAGCACCCCGTAGGCCGCCGGGTCGGAGTCGTGGAACAGCCGGTACCAGGCGTCCAGCACCTCTCCCTCGTAGACCCCGAGGAGCCGGAGGATCTCGCGGGCGAAGGCGACGGGGTCGGTGGGGCCCGCGGTGATCAGGGGGCCGTCGGTGACGGCGTCGGCCTCGACGTAGCGGCCGCCGCCCGCGTAGCCGGTCGCGGCCAGGTAGAAGGAGATGGCGCTGGTGTGGTCGCGGTCGTCGAGCAGGCCCTCGCGGGCGAGTCCGGCGGTGGCGCCGCAGATGGCGGCGACCGGGACGCCCGCGTCGAGGAAGGCCCGGGCCGCGCGGGCGAAGGGGGCGAGGTCGTCGGTCCCCGCCGCAGTAGCGGCTGATGTCGCAGTCCACAGGTCGGCGCCCGGCAGGATCAGCAGCGCGCTGTCCTCGGGGCGCAGGTCGTCGAGGGCCAGGTCGGGCTGGATGCGCAGTCCGCCGATGCTCCGCACCGGGGCCGTGGTCGGGCCGACGGTCCGGATCTCGTGGCCGGTGCGGGCGAGCTGGGCCGTGGCGTGGCCGGTCTCCCAGTCGGCGAGGGTGTCGTATACGGCGAGATGGACGGGCTTGCCGGTGGTGGTGTTCATGACTCCTCCTCGATCCCGTGCGCTGATGACAGTATCCTGTCGCAACGACAGCACGCTGTCAATGGCGGTCGTCCCGCCTGGACAACCTGTCGGGGGGCCGCCGCCGACTCCAGACAGGCCGCCGATTTCACCGTCCTCTCCCCCGCACCTACGCTCGCCCGCATGACCCCTCAGCCGAACCCCGAAGCCGGCGCCGCCGTCAAGGCCGCCGACCGTGACCATGTGTTCCACTCCTGGTCCGCTCAGGAGCTCATCGATCCGCTCGCCGTCGCCGGTGCCGAGGGGTCGTACTTCTGGGACTACGACGGCCGGCGCTACCTCGACTTCTCCAGCGGGCTCGTCTACACCAACGTCGGCTACCAGCACCCGAAGATCGTCGCCGCGATCCAGGAGCAGGCCGCGAAGATGACGACCTTCGCGCCCGCCTTCGCGGTCGAGGCGCGGTCGGAGGCGGCCCGGCTGATCGCCGAGCGGACCCCGGGCGACCTGGACAAGATCTTCTTCACCAACGGTGGCGCCGACGCCGTCGAGCACGCGATCCGGATGGCCCGTCTGCACACGGGCCGCCCGAAGGTGCTCTCGGCGTACCGCTCGTACCACGGCGGCACGCAGCAGGCCGTGAACCTCACCGGCGACCCGCGCCGCTGGGCCTCCGACAGCGGCACGGCCGGGGTCGTGCACTTCTGGGCGCCCTACCTCTACCGCTCCCGCTTCTACGCCGAGACCGAGGAGCAGGAGTGCGCCCGGGCGCTGGAGCACCTGGAGACGACGATCGCGTTCGAGGGGCCCTCCACCGTCGCGGCGATCATCCTGGAGACCATCCCGGGCACGGCCGGGATCATGGTCCCGCCGCCCGGCTACCTCGCCGGGGTGCGCGAGCTCTGCGACAAGTACGGGATCGTCTTCGTCCTGGACGAGGTCATGGCCGGGTTCGGGCGGACCGGTGAGTGGTTCGCGGCGGACCTGTTCGACGTCACACCCGACCTGCTGACCTTCGCCAAGGGCGTGAACAGCGGATACGTGCCGCTGGGCGGGGTCGCGATCTCCGGCGCGATCGCGGAGACGTTCGGCAAGCGCCCCTACCCCGGTGGCCTGACGTACTCCGGGCACCCGCTGGCGTGCGCCGCCGCCGTCGCGACGATCAACGTCATGGCGGAGGAGGGCGTCGTCGAGAACGCGGCCCGGCTGGGCGCCGACATCGTCGGACCGGAGCTGCGGGCGCTCGCCGAGCGGCACAGAAGCGTCGGCGAGGTGCGCGGCGTGGGCATGTTCTGGGCGCTGGAGCTGGTGCGCGACCGCGAGACGCGGGAGCCGCTGGTGCCCTACAACGCGTCCGGTGAGGCGAACGCCCCGATGGCCGCCTTCGCCGCCGCCGCGAAGAAGGGCGGCCTGTGGCCGTTCGTGAACATGAACCGGACGCATGTCGTGCCGCCCTGCAACATCGGCGAGGCGGAGCTCAAGGAGGGCCTCGCCGTGCTGGACGCCGCACTGTCGGTCGCGGACGAGTACACCGCGTAAACACCTGTAAACCCGTCAGTAACCGACATCCTCGCGTCCCGTTCGAACGCGTATGGTGGCGTGCTCGTAGACGTACGTGTACGCGCACGCCACCCGAACGCGACGAGGGAGACGCCCCGACCATGCCCGCCAGCTCCGGCAACGGCGCCGTGATGCGCAGCACCCTGCGCCAGCAGATCGCCGACGCCCTTCGTGACGAGGTGCTGGCCGGGCGGCTCCAGCCGGGGCAGGAGTTCACGGTCAAGGAGATCGCCGAGCAGTACGGGGTGTCCGCGACGCCGGTGCGCGAGGCCCTCGTCGACCTCTCCGCGCAGGGGCTCCTGGACGCCGACCAGCACCGCGGCTTCCGGGTCCACGAGTACTCGGTCGACGACTTCCGCGGCATGATCGAGGCCCGCGGGCTGGTCATCGAGGGCATGTTCCTCGCGCTGACCGACGGGCGCCCGGGTGCGGTACGGCCGGACGATCCCCGGTCCGCCGCCGTGGTCGCCGGGGTCCGCAGGCGCGGCGAGGAGGCGCAGCGGGCGGCCGCCGCCGGTGATCTCACCGTCCTGATCGGCTACGACCTGCGCTTCTGGCGCGAGCTCGGCGCCTGCTTCGGCAACCCCTACCTCGGCGACTTCCTGCACCGGCTGCGCGTGCAGACCTGGGTCTGCGCGGTGCAGCACCTGCGGCGGCTGACGGATCTGCGCGGCGAGCTGTGGGCCGGGCACACCCAGCTGGTCGACGCGCTCATAGACCGCGACAACGACACCGCCCGGGCGATCATCGCCGCGTACAACACGCACTCGCTCAGCCTCATCGAGCGGCTCGCCTCCCGATGACGCTCAGCCCGAGCGAGCCGCTCGCCTCCCGATGACATTCAGCCTGATCGAGCCGCTCGCCTCCCGATGACATTCAGCCTGATCGAGCCGCTCGCTTCCCGATGACCCGAGTCGCCGCTGTCCGTATGGGTATGGGACATGCACGGCGGGAGCCGTGACCGCGCCGCACCGCTACCCTTCTTGACCACTGTGCTACCCGACCACCGCGCTGAGCGAGGAGCCTTCTTTGGCCTGTGACCTGTGGCTGGTACCGCTCGTCGACGTGTTGTGCCACACGCCGGACAACCCCTTCGCCGAGGAACTCGCGCAATACAACAAGGTGCTGGCCGAGGCCGGTCTGCCGCCGGTGCCGGTCTACCAGTACATGCCGGGCCTGTCCGGCGAGGTCGCCCCGGTCGCGGGCTTCGACTACGACGCGCTGCACTTCCTGCGCCGGGCCTATCTGCTCCAGATGTGCGGCCTGCCGGTGACGCCCGTGGACGAACTCGGCGGCGACTACGAGCAGTTGCTGGAGATGTTCGAGTCGACGGCCCAGCAGTCGCACCTGGTCTGGCACTACGACCACGCGGGCGCCTACGTCCCCGTCGACTTCCCCAGCCCGCTCGCCGACGACGCCCTCCTGGCCGGCGGCGGCCCACTCGGCTCCTCGCACGCGCTGCTGCGGGAGCTGGAGGTCGTCGCGCCGGCCCTCGGCATCGACCCGGCCAATCCGCCGGCGGCTCCTCAGGCGCCGCTCGCCCCGACGGAGCTGGAGGAACCCGCCGTGCCCGCCCCGTACGACCCGAGCCCGTTCGCGCGTGAACGGCACGTCTGGCTCGGGCTGCACGCGGCCGTGACCCGCAGTCTCGCCCAGGGGTCGATGATCGTCTTCAGCTGAGCCCGCTCGTCGTCAGCCGAGCCCGGTCGTCGTCAGCCGAGCCCGGCCGCCGTCGGCCGAGCCCTCGGCTCAGCGTCCCAGCTGGGAGAGGCCCTTCTGCACGTCCTCCATGTTCATCACGGGCGTGTAGGAGATCTCCGCGTCCAGCTGGAGGAAGAAGGGTTCGCTGATGACCGGCATCTGCCAGCTGTCCTGCATGTCGAAGAACACGTAGGCGGTGCGCTTGCCGTGGTCGGTGGTGAAATAGGCCGCTTCGGGCTTGATCTGTTCCATCGATTCCTGGATCAGCTTCCCCAGGGTGCCGTTCCGGATGAGCTCGTTGGACTTCTCCGTGTCCATGCTCATCTTGAGCAGTACGCGCATCGTGGTCACCTTCTTCTGGTCGACGCACGTGGGGGTATGAATTCAGCGTATGCCGGTTCCCGGCAACTCTCCCTGCGACGGAACGCAGGCCGCCCCCCGTGCGTACGGGGGGCGGCCTGCGGACGCGGGGGCGGCTCAGAGGAACGAGTTGATCTCGATCGTCTCGTCCCGGCCCGGGCCGACGCCGATCGCGGAGATCGGGGCGCCGGACATCTCCTCCAGCGCCTTCACATACGCCTGGGCGTTCTTCGGCAGGTCACCGAAGCTCTTGGCCTTGGAGATGTCCTCGTTCCAGCCGGGGAGCATCTCGTAGACCGGCTTGGCGTGGTGGAAGTCGGTCTGGGAGTACGGGAGCTCCTCGACGCGCTTGCCGTCGATCTCGTACGCCACGCAGACCGGGATCTGCTCCCAGCCGGTGAGGACGTCGAGCTTGGTCAGGAAGAAGTCGGTCAGGCCGTTCACGCGGGTCGCGTAGCGGGCGATGACCGCGTCGAACCAGCCGCAGCGGCGGTCACGGCCGGTGGTGACACCGCGCTCCCCGCCGATGCGGCGCAGCGCCTCGCCGTCCTCGTCGAACAGCTCGGTCGGGAACGGGCCGGCGCCCACGCGGGTGGTGTACGCCTTGAGGATGCCGATGACCCGGCTGATCTTCGTCGGGCCGACACCGGCGCCGGTGCAGGCACCGCCCGCGGTCGGGTTCGACGAGGTGACGAAGGGGTACGTGCCGTGGTCGATGTCGAGGAGCGTGCCCTGGCCGCCCTCGAACAGGACGACCTTGTCCTCCTCCAGCGCCTGGTTGAGGACCAGGACGGTGTCGGACACGTACGGCGCGAGCTTGTCGGCGTAGCCCAGCAGCTCTTCGACCACCTGCTCCACGGCGATCGCGCGCCGGTTGTAGAGCTTGGTGAGGACCTGGTTCTTGACGTCGAGGGCCGCCTCGACCTTCTGCGTGAGGATCGACTCGTCGTACAGGTCCTGCACGCGGATGCCAACGCGGTTGATCTTGTCGGCGTAGGTCGGGCCGATGCCGCGCCCGGTCGTGCCGATCTTCCGCTTGCCGAGGAAGCGCTCGGTCACCTTGTCCACCGTCACGTTGTACGGGGTGATGATGTGCGCGTTTCCGCTGAGGAGGAGCTTGGACGTGTCGACGCCACGCTCGTTCAGACCGCTCAGCTCGGAGAGCAGGACCGACGGGTCGACGACGACGCCGTTTCCGATGACCGGCGTACAGCCGGGAGACAGGATTCCGGAAGGGAGGAGGTGCAGTGCATACTTCTGGTCACCCACGACCACCGTGTGGCCGGCGTTGTTGCCGCCCTGGTAGCGCACTACATAGTCCACGGAGCCACCGAGAAGGTCGGTGGCCTTTCCCTTGCCTTCGTCACCCCACTGAGCACCGAGCAGCACAAGTGCGGGCACGCGCGTACACCCCTTCCGGGCGGGGCATGTCCATGGTCGAGGGCGAACGCGGCGGTGTACCACCGCGTGCACCGCGACCGTCGTTGGCCGCCAACCGTCGGACCGGATGCCCCGGAATAGACGAAGCCCCTGGCGCAATAGCGCAAGGGGCTCTTGCACAAAGATGCTACCCGAGGAAGCGAGGCATGGCCGAGGTGGCGACTTCCACGACGTCCGAGCAGCTGCTGGTGGTGGTCGACCCGGTCGCCCGTAGGTCGGACGGCGAGTCCGTCCGGATCGCGAAAGACGTGCTCGGAGCGGGTGCCGGCATGAAGCTGTGCCTGCCGGACGGGCCGGAGGAGTTCGCCCGGGCGCTGGTCCGGCGGGGCTCGCGGCGACCGGTGGTGGTGGGCGACGACCAGGCCCTGATCCGCGCGGTCGCGCTGCTGCACCGGCACCGGGAGCTGGCCGGATGTGCGCTGTCGGTGGTGCCGGTCGGGGGCGCGCTGTCCCTGGCCCGGTCGCTGGGGGTGCCGACGGGGACGGTGGCGGCGGCGCGGGCGGTGCTCGACGGGGTCGAGCGGCGCATGGACCTGATGGTCGACGACAGCGACGGGGTGGTGCTCGGCGCGCTGCGGATACCGCCGTTGCGGCCCGCTCCGGCCGGGACGGTCCCGGAGAGCGCGCCGGACGGAGACGCGGTGCCGGGCCACCCGTGGCTGCGGACGTGCCAGTCCCTGGTCCGGACGCTGGTCCCGGCGGGGCGCCCGTCCCGGGTCGCCGCCGCGCCCGAGCCGGGGCCGTCCCGGCTGCGGGTCGAGGTGGACGGGGAGACGCTCGTCGACCTGGATCAGCCGGTGGAGGGCGTGTCGGTGGCACCGGTCGCAGCGGGGGTCGCGTCGGTGGAGGTCAGGCCGGTGTCGGTGGGCGCGGAGGCCTCGCCGCTGCTGGCGCAGGGCCGGACGGTGACGGTGTCCGGAGCGCACTTCCGTTACCGCGCGGACACGGTGGTGTCGGGGCCGGTACGGACCCGGACGTGGGTGGTGCGGGAGGGCGCCTGGGGGCTGACGGTGCCGTCGGGACGGTGACCCGCACCCACTGGTCATTCCTGCCCGAACGTCTTCTCCCGGTGCACACGCCAGCGTTGCATCAGCTCCGCGAGCTCGCTCTCCATGAACTCGAAGAAGGCGAGCGTCTCGGAGATGCGGCGGCCGGCCGGGGTGTCGGCGCCGAGGCTGGTGACGCCGTCGTGCAGGGCCACCTCCCACCGCTTGAGGACGGCGTCGCGGTTGGTCAGGGCCTCGTACCACTGGTCGCCGTGCACCCGGTAGCGCTCCCGGCGCGAGCCCGGCTCCCGTTCGCGGGAGACCATGTGCGTCTGGGCCAGGTAGCGCACCGCCCCGGACACCGCCGCGGGGCTGATCCGCAGCTGCTCCCCCAGCTCGGCGGAGGTCATCGAGCCCGTGTCGGAGGACAGGAGCGCGGCGAAGACCCGGGCGGGCATCCGCTGCATCCCGGCCTCGACGAGCTGCGCCGCGAAGGACTCGACGAACCTCGACACGGCCTCCTCGTTCCGGTCCCTCCCGGCTGATTCCGTCATCCACCCATCCTATCGATGATTTACACGCTTCCTTAACTTCACAAATTTCTGAAGCAAGCGTACGTTCTGGAGCATGACGAAGGCCATCACCGTCTCCGGACTGCACAAGTCCTTCGGGCGGACCCACGCTCTCGACGGGCTCGACCTGGAGGTCGCCGCCGGCGAGGTCCACGGCTTCCTCGGGCCCAACGGCGCCGGGAAGTCCACCACCATCCGGGTCCTGCTCGGCCTGCTGCGCGCCGACTCGGGCGCCGCGCAGGTCCTCGGCCGCGACCCGTGGACGGACGCGGTGGAGGTGCACCGCCGGATCGCCTACGTCCCCGGGGACGTCACGCTGTGGCGCAACCTCTCCGGCGGCGAGGTCATCGACCTCTACGGCCGGCTGCGCGGAGGGCTCGACGCGCGGCGCCGCGCGGAGCTGATCGAGCGCTTCGAACTCGACCCCACCAAGAAGGGCCGCACCTACTCCAAGGGCAACCGGCAGAAGGTCGCCCTGGTCGCCGCGTTCGCCTCGGACGTCGACCTGCTGATCCTGGACGAGCCGACCTCGGGTCTGGACCCCCTGATGGAGGAGGTCTTCCAGCGCTGTGTCCGGGAGGAGCGCGACCGGGGCCGTACGGTCCTGCTCTCCTCCCACATCCTCAGCGAGGTCGAGGAGCTGTGCGACCGGGTGAGCATCATCCGCAGCGGCCGCACGGTCGAGAGCGGTTCGCTCGCCGACCTGCGCCACCTCACCCGCACCAGCGTCGTCGCCGAACTCGCGGGCCCGCCCGACGGCCTGGCCGAGCTGCCCGGCGTGCACGACCTCGACGTGCAGGGACACCGCGTCCGGCTCCAAGTGGACACCGACCGACTGAACGCCGTCCTGCGGTCGCTGAGCGGCTCGGGCGTACGGTCGCTGACGTCGACACCGCCCACGCTGGAGGAACTGTTCCTGCGGCACTACCAGGAGGAGACGGCCGAGCCGGACACGGCGGTGGCCCGATGACCACGTTCGCGGTACGGCCCGGCAGTTCACGCCAACTGGCCGGCACGCTCACCCTGCTGCGGTTCGCCCTGCGCCGCGACCGGCTGATGATCCCCGTGTGGATCGCGGTGAACGCGCTGATGGTCCTCTCCATGCCGGGCACCCTGGAGGGCCTCTACGGCACCCCGGCCGAACGCGCCGACCTGATCCGCCAGATGGAGACCAACTCCTCGCTGCGCGCGATGGTCGGCCCGGTCTTCGGCGACTCGCTGGGCGCCCTGACGGCCTGGCGCGTCGGCATCTACGCCGGTGCCCTAGCGGCCGTGATGAGCCTGCTGATCGTCGTACGGCACACCCGGGACGAGGAGGAGAGCGGCCGTCAGGAGCTGGTGGCGTCCGGGATGGTGGGCCGCCGGGCCTCCCTGACGGCGGCCCTGCTCGCGGCGGCGGTCGCGAACGGGGTCCTGGCGCTGCTGGTGACGGCCGGGCTGGCCGGGCAGGGCACGACCGGCGCCCTGGCCCTCGGGCTCGGGATCGCCGCCGTCGGGATGGTCTTCGCCACGATGGCCGCGATCGTCGCGCAGCTGACGGAGAGCGCGCGGCTGTCACGCGGTCTGACGGCGGCGGTGCTCGGAGCCGCGTTCGTCCTGCGCGCGGCGGGCGACTCGGCCACCGACGACGGTTCGTCGGTCCTGACCTGGCTTTCACCGCTGGGCTGGCTGGAGAACCTGCGGCCGTACGCGTCCGAGCGCTGGTGGGTGCTGGCCCTCCTCGCCGGGGCGGTGGCCCTCCAGGGCTCGGTGGGCTACGCCCTGGCCGGCCGCCGGGACCTCGGCATGAGCTTCCTGCCGACCCGGCCGGGCCCGGCGTCCGGCCGCCTGGGCAGCGCAGGCGCCCTGGCCTGGCGGTTGCAGCGGGGCGGCGTGCTGGGCTGGAGCATCGGCTTCTTCCTGGCCGGGGTGGTCTACGGCGGCATGACCGACGGCGCGGCCGACCTGGTGGGCGACAACGACAACGCCCGGCGCATCGTCGAGCGCATGGGCGGCCGGTCCGGTCTGACGGACGCGTTCCTGGCGTCGATGGTCGGGATGCTGGGCCTGATCGCGGCGCTGTACATCGTGGCGTCGGTGCTGCGCCTGCACGGCGAGGAGACCTCGGGCCGGGCGGAACCGGTGCTGGCGAACGCGGTGGGGCGGGTGCGCTGGGCCGCCGGTCATCTGGTGATCGCCTTCGGCGGCGCCGCCCTGATCATGCTGCTGGCCGGGCTCGGCTTCGCCGTCGGCTACGGCAGGGAGACCGGACCGATCCTGGCGGCGTGCCTGGTGCAGCTCCCGGCGGTGTGGGTGGTCGGCGGGCTGGCGGTGCTGCTGCACGGGGTTCTGCCCCGGGCGGCCCTGGCGGCGTGGGGCGTCGCCGGGGCCGTGCTCCTGATCGGCTGGGTCGGGCCCGCGCTGGACGCACCACAGGCCGTGCTGGACGTCTCACCGTTCGGGCACCTGCCGAAGCTGCCGGGCGGATCCATGCAGTGGGGGCCGGTGCTGGTGCTGACCGGGCTGGCGGTGCTGCTGGTGGCCGGAGGGCTGGCGGGGTTGCGGCGGCGGGACATGGCGACGTGATCGGTGCGGGTGCCGGTGCGGTGCAGGGCGGGTGCGGTGCGGGTGCAGGCACCTGTGCGGGTCAGCCCACCTCCACGGCCAGCCCCTCCAGCCCTCTGATCACGAAGTTCGGCTTCCGCTCGGGCTCGGCGGCCAGGCGCAGCGTCGGGGCCCTCTCCAGCAGCGCCCCCATCGACGCGGCCAGTTCGATACGGGCCAGTGGGGCGCCGATGCAGTAGTGGATGCCGGCGCTGAAGGAGATGTGGGGGTTGTCCGTGCGGGTGAGGTCGAGGGCGGAGGGGTTCCGGAACACCGCCGGGTCGTGGTTGGCGGAGCCGAAGAGCATGGCGATCTCCGCGCCGCGCGGGATCGTCGTGCCGTCGATCTCGATCTCGTCCAGGACCCAGCGCTCGAACAGCTGGAGCGGGGTGTCGTAGCGCATCAGCTCCTCGATCGCGGAGGGGATGAGCGTGTGATCCGCGCGCAGCAGCTCCAGCTGAGACGGGTTGCGGAACAGGGCGTACCAGCCGTTGACCGTGGCGTTCACGGTGGCCTCGTGGCCGGCGTTGAGCAGTAGCACGCAGGTGGAGATCATCTCCTGCTCGGTGAGCCGGTCGCCCTCGTCGTGGGCCTCGATGAGACCGGAGATGAGGTCCTCGCCCGGCTCCTTGCGGCGGGCCGCGATCAGGTCGCGCAGGTAGTCGGAGAACTCGACCGACGCCCGGACCGCCTTCGCCGCCGTGTCCTCGGACGGGCTCAGCTCGTACATCCCGCAGATGTCCGCCGACCAGGGGCGCAGCGGGGCCCGGTCGGACTCCGGGATGCCGAGCATCTCGGCGATCACCGCGACGGGCAGGGGCTCGGCGACGTCCTTCAGCAGGTCGCCACCGCCCGCCTCGACCAGCGCGGCCACCAGGTCGTCGGCCAGGCCCCGCACATACGGCTTCAGCCGCTCCACCGTGCGCGGCGTGAACGCCTTCGACACCAGGCGGCGGATCCGGGTGTGGTCCGGCGGCTCCAGGTCGAGCATGCCGTGGTCGTTGAGCGCGTGGAACGGCTCGTGCTCCGGCGCCGGCGCCGTGCGGCCGAACTCCTCGTGCGTGAACCGGTGCTGATACGTCCGGCCCAGGCGCCGGTCGCGCAGCAGTGCCGAGACGTCCGCGTGGTGCGGGACGAGCCACTGGTCCGTGGGCTCGAACCAGTGCACGCGGCCCTGGGCGCGCAGCTCGGCGTAGGCGGGGTAGGGGTCGGCCAGGAACGCCGGGTCCCACGGGTCGAAGGCAGCCATGCCGGGACGCTAGCTCCCGAACCTCCTCTCTGACCAGGGGTGTTCCGCCACACGGCAGGGACACGATGGAGACGATCTTGCGATATCAAGATCGTTAAGCTGGCCTGGCCGTGTGAGCGGCACGAGTCTTCGCAAGGAAAAGGACTTCATGACGCAGCAGCGAGCCAAGCTCCGCACCCGCCTCCCCGCCCGTCTGGCCGCCTCGGCCGTGCTGGCCCTGTCGCTGACCGCCGGCGCGGTCGCGGCCGGTGCCCCGGTCGCCACCGCCGCCGAGATGCCCTGCAAGCCGAACGTCTACTACTACGTCTACAAGAGCAGCGGCGTGAACTTCCGCACGGGCGCCGGCACCGGCTACGCCTCCAAGGGCATCCTGCACAAGAACGACTGGGGCAAGAAGCTCGCCACCAAGGGCTCCTGGATCAAGCTGCAGCTCGGCCAGAAGTCCAGGAGCGGACTGGCCAAGGGCACCACCGGCTGGGTCTCCAAGTCGTACGTCAGCGACTGCACGCCGATGCAGCTGGACTGATCCGTCCGCGTCGCCCCGGGGCCGAGGGCCTGCGGGGCGACGGCGACGGACGACTTCCCCCCGGCTGCCCGGGACGGCTGACCGAGGGCGGGGCTATCCCGGCGTCACCAGCCGCGCCTCGTAGGCGAACACCGCCGCCTGCGTCCGGTCCCGCAGGCCAAGCTTCACCAGGATCCGGCTGACATGCGTCTTGATCGTCGACTCGGCGACCACCAGCCGCTCCGCGATCTCCGAGTTCGACAGGCCCTGCGCGATGAGGACCAGCACCTCCGTCTCCCGCTCGGTGAGTTCCCCGTAGGCCGCCTGCGCGGAGGGCATCAGGCGCGGCTTCTCGGAGAGCTTGGAGAACTCGGTGATCAGGCGCCTGGTCACCGAGGGGGCCAGCAGCGCCTCCCCCGACGCCACCACCCGTACCCCGTCGGCGAGCTGACGGGCCGAGGCGTCCTTGAGGAGGAAGCCCGAGGCGCCCGCGCGCAGTGCCTGGTACACGTACTCGTCGAGGTCGAACGTGGTGAGCACCAGCACCTTCGCCGCGCCGTCGGCGGCGACGATCTCGCGGGTCGCCTCGATGCCGTTCAGCTCGGGCATGCGGATGTCCATCAGCACCACGTCCGGGGCGAGCTCGCGCACCTTGGCGACGGCCTCACGGCCGTTGACCGCCTCGCCGACGACCTCGATGTCCGGCATCGCGTTCAGCAGGACCGAGAAGCCCTCGCGCACCATCATCTGATCGTCCGCGATCAGGACCCGGATGGTCATGCGTCGTCCTCGCCCGGCAGGGCGACCGGCAGGAACACCGTCACTTCGTATCCTCCGTCCTCCGTGCCGCCGGCCGTCATCTCGCCGGTCAGCATCGTCACCCGCTCCCGCATGCCCGTGATGCCGTGCCCGGCACCGGGCGAGGGCTTGACGAGGCTCGGGTTGGGCGGCGGGCCGTTGACCACGCGCAACCCCAGCCCGCCGAGCACGTACCCGATCTCGACCCGGGCGGTGGCCCCCGGCGCATGCCGCAGGGTGTTGCTCAGGGCCTCCTGCACGATGCGGTACGCCGACAGCTCCACGCCCTGCGGCAGCTCCCGCACCGCGCCCGTCACCGTCTTCTCCACGGTCAGCCCCGCCTCCCGGACATTGGCCAGCAGTCCGTCCAGATCGGCGAGCGTGGGCTGCGGGGCGTCCGGGACCTCGTAGTCCTCGGCGCGGACGACGCCGAGCACCCGGCGCAGTTCGGTCAGGGCCGCCACCGCGTTCTCCCGGATCGTGGCGAACGCCTTCTCCAGCTCCGGCGGCGGGTTCTCCACCCGGTACGGCGCCGCCTCCGCCTGGATGGCGACGACCGACATGTGGTGGGCCACGACGTCGTGCAGCTCGCGGGCGATGGTGGTGCGCTCCTCCAGCAGGGTGCGGCGGGAGCGCTCGTGCGCGGTGACCGTCTGCTGGGCGGTGACCTCCTGCTCGGCGTGGCGACGGGTGTGCCAGACGGTGACGCAGAGCAGGAGCAGGGCCGATATGACGAGCATGGGGCCGGAGTTGGTGCCGTACTCGTAGTAGGTCGGGCCGATGCCGGTGTCCGCGACGAGGGCGTACGCCGCCGTCAGCACCCACATCCACGCTGCCGTGCGCGGCCGGGTGCGTATCGCCACGACCGTCAACACGGTCAGATGGCAGACGAAGCTGCCGGCTGCCCAGGGCCATTCACCCCAGCGGCTGCCGAGCGCGGAGGCGATCGGCGTGGAGACCATGGACGCCCAGAACGCGGCGACCGGCCGGACCATCGTCAGCAGCACGGGAATCGCGCAGAGCAGACCGAGCAGCAGGGCCGGGCCGCCGGAGTCGACCGTGGAGAAGGCCAGGGTGATCAGGGCTGCCGTGGTGACCATGGCGTGCGGGAGCCACGCCGCGTACTCACGCAGCCGGCCCGGTAGCCGCCGCACGATCCGCCCGTCCGTGCGCCGGCCCGGCAGCGGCCGGTAGGCGAACGCGTCCTGGATGAGGTCCTGCCGCAGGCCGCGCAGGGAGTCCACCGCCACCCGGTACTCAGGACTGCGTGGCCTGGCCCGGTCCCCGGGCGGTGTGGTCTGCATGTGAGTCGTCTCGGTCACGTACAGAACGGTAGGCGGACCCCCGGGTCCCCGTCGTCCCCAGCGAGAGGGGTTCCCGGCCCTCCCTCTCAGGTACTACGGGGGCGACCTGGGGCGGCCGGCACCGCCCTCAGTACCCCGACGGCCGCACCAGCCCCGACTCGTAGGCGAACACCGCCGCCTGGGTTCGGTCCCTGAGGCCCAACTTCACCAGGATCCGGCCCACGTGGGTCTTCACCGTCTGCTCGGCCACATGCAGGTGCCGGGCGATCTCCGCGTTCGACAGGCCCTGCGCGATCAGCGCGAGCACCTCCGTCTCGCGCTCGGTCAGGTCGCCGATGCGCTCCTTGAGCGGGGCGCGGGGCTTGCCGTCGAGCCGCGAGAACTCGGCGATCAGCTTGCGGGTGATGGCCGGGGCGAGCAGCGCCTCCCCGGCGGCGACCACCCGGACCGCCTCGGCGAGCTGCTCGGACGACGCGTCCTTCAGCAGGAACCCGGAGGCTCCGGCGCGCAGCGCGTCGTACACGTACTCGTCGAGGTCGAAGGTGGTGAGCACCAGCACCTTGATGTCCGGGTGAGCGGCCGTGATGCGCTCGGTCGCCTCGATGCCGCCGATGCCGGGCATGCGGATGTCCATGAGGACGACGTCGGGGAGGGTCTCGGCGGCCTTCGCGACACCGCCCTCGCCGTCCTTCGCCTCGCCGACGACCTCCATGTCGGGCTGGACGCCGAGCAGCACGGTGAAGCCCTGTCGGACCATCGCCTGGTCGTCGACGATGAGAACCCGGATCGGGTGGCCGGTGCGGCTCGTCATGAGGTCCCTTTCCTGGGAGCCGAGGGGTGGTCGGTGCCCGGGGTGTCGGCTGGCGGGCTGTCCGGGAGGAAGGCGGTGACCTTGAAGCCGTCCCAGTGCCACGGGTGCGCCGTCATCGTGCCACCGAGCATCGCGACCCGCTCCCGCATTCCGAGCAGTCCGTGCCCCGCCCCCGTCGACGGCGGGGGCTGCCCGGTCGGGCGGCCGTTGACGATCTCCACCTCCAGGCCGTCCGTCTCGTACGTGAGGCGGACGGTGATGTGCGCGCCGGGCGCGTGCCGCAGGGCGTTGCTCAGCGCCTCCTGCACGATCCGGTACGCCGACAGCTCCACGCCGGGCGGCAGCGGGCGCCGCTCGCCGTTGATGTCGGTGACGACCTCGCGGCCTACGGCCCGGGTGTTCTCCACGAGCGCGTCGAGCCGGTCGAGCGTGGGCTGGGGGGAGTGCGGCGCGGTCCCGTCGCCCGAGCCGTCGGGCGACTCCCCCGGCCCGGGGTGCTCCGAGCGCAGCACGCCCAGCACGCGGCGCAGCTCGGTCAGTGCCTCCAGCGCGTTCTGCCGGATGCCCGCGAGGTTCTCCCTGAGTTCGTCGGGCGGGTTGTCGACGAGGTGCGGGGCGACCTGCGCCTGGATGGAGATGACCGACATGTGATGGGCCACCACGTCGTGCAGTTCCCGCGCGATGCGGCTGCGCTCCTCAAGGAGGGTGCGCCGGGTGCGTTCCTCGGCGGTGAGCGTGGTCTGCTCGAGGAGTTGCGCGCGGGCCTCGCGCCTGCCCCTGAGCGCGCTGCCGACTATCACGACGATGGTGAACAGGGAGACCGCGAGGACGCCGGTGGTGTCGTACGGCTCCCCGGTCCACAGGCTTTCGAAGACCCAGGTGACGAACGCGGTCACCGCCAGCGCCGCCACCGCGGCGCGAGTGGGCACCCGCAGCGCGAGCAGCAGCAGTACGAACAGCTCGGCGATGATTCCGGCGGCGGTCCAGGGCCAGGTGTAGGTCTCCAGGTCGAAGCCCATGCGGGTGCGCACCGAAGCGGCACCCAGGGCGAACAGCCCCAGGGACATCCACCACGCCGGGACCGGCCGCCACATGCCCAGCACCACGGCGCCGCCCTGCCCGCCCGCGACCAGCAGGGCCAGGCCGGAACCGAGATGCCCGTTGTCCGTCATGTCGCCCGCGCCACCGACTGTGATGCCGAACGCGACCAGGCACAGCAGTCCGTGGGGCAGCCAGCGCAGCCAGGTGGAGGGGGGCATCGGGTCCGCCCGGACGGTCCACAGGTCCCCGCGCAGCGCCCGCAGCCAGCCCGTGACGCGCGCCCGCGGCGCGCGGCCCACCCCCGTGTCCGTCACACGGCCCAGCCTAGACATGTCGCGCCTTCGCCGCTGTGCCCCGGTCGGCGGGACGGTGCGAGCGCACCACTCGCGACCTGCGGTCCCGGCCGCCGCCGCTTCGCTCGAAGGAGCGGAAGGCGGTCCAGCAGACCGCGAGGGCGAGGGCGAACACGGGCAGCCACAGCAGCCGGACACCGACCCAGCCGAGACCGTCGGGCGGGGTGTGCAGGCCGGGCAGCCGGCCGGCGAGGAGGCCGGTGGCGGTCGTGGCCATCAGGGCCGTCTGGTGCCAGAGGAAGACGGTCATCGCGAAGAGGTTGACGAGCGCCACCGCCGCCCACGCCACGGGCCGGCGCATCGCGTGCCGCAGGCGCTCGCGCAGCAGCAGGGCGAGACCGCACTGGGCCAGGCCGAACGTGACGACCGCGACCGATGGCGGGTCCAGGTTGGACATGCCCCCGCCCGGAACGCCGACCATCGCCGCCGGATAGCCCGCCCACGCCACGAGCGCCGCGGTCGCCGCCGCCCCGGCCCCGAGCAGGATCCATCCCGCGCGGCGGCGCTCCAGCTCACCGCGGGTCCAAGCCGCGCCCAGCGTGTAGGGCACCATCCAGGCCGCCGCCACGTTCACCCAGCCCAGCCAGGAGGGGCCGCCCAGGCCGAGGCGCAGCAGGTCGACGTGGAGCACGACGGCCAGGGGCCAGAGCGGGTTGAGCCGGGCGAGCAGCGGGGTCGCCGCCGTCAGGCCCGCGAACACCAGGAGGAACCACAGCGGGGCGAGGGCCAGTTTCACCAGTGTGCGAACCGTGCCGTACTCGGTGCCGGACAGCAGCAGGGCGAGCGCGACCACGGTCCACAGGCCGAGGACGGCCGCGACCGGCTTGAACAACCGGGTCAGACGGCCCGTCAGCCACTGGTGGTACGGCACCCCCCGGGCACGGGCCGAGGCGTGGCCGCGGGTGGCGACATGACCCCCGACCAGGAAGAACACGGCGAGTGTCTGGAACATCCAGGAGATGGGTGCCAGCCAGGGCATGTGCTGCAGGGGGCTCGCCGTGCGCAGGGTGCGACCGTCGGAGACCAGGGCGGTGACGAGCCAGTGCCCGAGGACGACGCCGAGGACGGCGACGGCCCGCAGGGCGTCCACGGCCCGGTCGCGGCCGGGCGGGGTGGCCGCGCCGATGCGGTCGGCGCCGCGGCGCACTCCCTGCCGGACCGCGCGTACGCCGATGTCAGTCATGGGTCACCGCCTTGGTCTCGCCCAGGACGATCCGGGCCAGGTTGGTCAGGGAGGCCGAGCCGGGCCTGAAGTAGTCGCTGTGGCCGCCGTCGCCCGCCGCGAAGACCCGGGCGCCGAAAGCCGGGGAGACGGGGTCGGTGCCGAAGCCGACCGTGGTGCCGAACAGGTCCAGGTCGAGGTGCGGGACGTTCTCCACCCAGTCGTCACCGCCCCGGGCCGCCCAGACCCGGCCGCGGGTGCGCAGGGCGGCGGCGGTGTCCGCGCCGGTGCCGGGGCTGCCGACGAGCGCGATGTCGTCGACGTCGAGCCCGGCGGCGGAACGGCCGCAGACGACCGAGCCGTAGGAGTGGCAGACCAGTGAAATGCGTGCTCCTTCACCGGATATGGCGCGCAGGTCGGCGACCAGGGCGCGCAGGTGCGGGGCCGCCTGCTCCGCCCTGCCGGTCGTCGTGACCGTCGTGCTGACCGTGCCCGGCGTCTCGTAGCCCAGCCAGGCCACGACCGCGGTGCGCGTGCCCGCCGGGGCCTGCCGGGCGAGCTGCCGGTGCAGGGCGGAGGCCGCGCCGTGGAACCGGCCGTAGGTGTCGAGGCCCGTGTCGGAGCCTGGGACCAGGACGGCGACGCGGTCGGCCCGGGCGAGGTCGCCGAGGACCTCCGTCACCCGGCCGGAGCCGCGGCCGTCGAAGTGGAGCAGGTGCCGGGTGGGGGCGGCCAGCCGACGGTCCGCCGCCGCACGGCTGCGGTCGTGGTGGGCGGCGGCCATGCGGGACGCCTCCGCGGCGTTGGCCCGGTTGGCGGCGTAGGCCTCGTCGAGCGTCGCCGCGCGGAGGGGCCCGAGGGAGGCGGGGACCGGTGCGGGGGTGTCCGGTCGCACGGCCGCGGAGAGGGGCAGGACGACGGCGCCGGTGACGAGCGCGGCGAGCGCGGCACGGCGCCATCGCCCGGCGCGACGCCACCACCCGGCACGGCGTCCGCCAAAGGCGCGATGCCACCACCCGGCACGGCGTCCGCCATCGGCACGGCGTCCGCCATCGGCACGGCGTCCACCGGCGGCACGGCGTCCACCGGCGGCACGGTGGTACTTCGGCGCGGACCCCATGGTCGCCCCCCCTCCAGCGCACCCGGCCATCGGGTCTGCATGGAAGGGAAGTTACGGAGCGGCCACCCTCGTCCGCGTCACGCCCAGGAACTCATCTGCCGGGTAGCTCTCAGGTACTACGGGTATGACCGGGGCCTGCCCCTGGGGAACCGCCGAGGGCGCTGCCGGCGAAGGCCGCGCGGCGGTGCTCACCAAGCCAGTTGGGCGATCTCCTCCACGACCACCGCGCACGCGTCCGCCGCCGGGTCGATCAGCGGGAAGTGCCCCACGTCCTCCAGCAGCGTCACCCCCACCATCTCCCCGGCCTTCGCCGCCGCCTCCGCGTACGACTCGGCGACGGCCTGCGGCACATCGAGGTCCGTACGGCCCTGGACGAGGGTGGTGGCGATGCCGGTGGGGAGCAGCAGCGCCGGGTCCGCGTACGGCCGACGCTCCGCGAAGTTCTCGCCCCCGCCCAGGAGTTGACGCACGGCGCCCCCGCACACGTCCAGCTTGTCGGCGATCGCGAGGTCGGCGATCGGGGCGAGGGCGACGACGCCGCGCAGCATCGCCGGGCTGCCGCCCCGCCAGGGCGAGTCGGCCGGCAGGACGTGCCGGGCAGCACCCCACAGCGCGAGATGTCCGCCCGCCGAGTGGCCGGTGAGGACCGTACGGCGTGGGTCGGCCTGCGGCAGCACCTCCCGTACCAGCGCCGGAAGGGCGTCCAGTGCCGCGGCGACGTCGTCGAAGGTGTCGGGCCAGCGCCCGGCGACGGAGGCGTCACCGCCGCCGCGCCGGTACTCGGCACTGGCCACGGCGAATCCGTGGCGGGCGAGGAAGTCCGCGAAGGGGCTGATGTGGCGCCGGTCGTAGGGGGCGCGCCAGGCACCGCCGTGCAGGAGGAAGACGACCGGGGCGGGCCCGGGGCCGCCGGCCCGGCGTGGAGCGAAGAAGTCGATCACCTGGTCGGGGTGGTCGCCGTAGGCCGCGGTGGCGTCGGGGTCGACGGGCGCGTGGGAGAAGGCCGACTTCTCCTCGGCAGCGGCCCGTGCTGCTGCGACGTCGTCCGTCATGCTCCAACCTTCCAGCGAAGTTCCGTACGCGGCCGATCGGTTGAGGGGGTCAGCCGTTGGCCGGGACGGTACCAGGCGCGTGACAGGCGCGGACATGCGGATGTCACGCTCGGTGAAGACCGGACGGACGCCGCGGGGCCCGGGACACCACCGGGGCGTCCCGGCCCCGCCGCCGCCCGGCCCGGGCCACAGCTCAGGCCGCCTCAAGCCATCTCAAGCCATCTCAGGCCGCCTCAAGCCGCCTCAAGCCGCCTCAAGCCGCCTCACAGCCATCTCAGGCCGCCTCAAGCCGCCTCAAGCCGCGTCAAGCCGCGTCAAGCCGCCTCAAGCCAGCGTCTGCGCCAGCACCCGCGCAGCCCGCTCCACGTCGGCGAACCCGACGTACAGCGGCGTGAAGCCGAAGCGCAGCACGTCCGGTGCCCGGAAGTCGCCGACCACACCCCGCTCGATCAGCCGTTTCATCACGTCACCGGCGTCGTCGCAGCGCAGGGCGATCTGGCTGCCCCGCTCCTCGTGCGCCAACGGCGTCACGCACGCGACCCGGCCCTCGGGCACGTACGCCGCCACGCACTCCAGGAAGAAGTCCGTCAGCGCGAGGGACTTGGCCCGCACCGCCTCGACCGACACCCCGTCCCAGACCTCCAGGGCCGCCTCCAGGGCGAGCATGGAGAGGATGTCGGGCGTGCCGACCCGGCCGCGCAGGGCGCCGGGGGCCGCCTCGTACTCGCTGCGCATCCCGAACGGCTCGGCGTGCGAGTTCCAGCCGGGCAGCGGCGAGTCGAAGCGGTCCTGCAGCTCCCGCCGCACATACAGGTACGCGGGTGAACCGGGCCCGCCGTTCAGGTACTTGTAGGTGCAGCCGACCGCGAGATCCACGCCGTGCTCGTCCAGCCCGACCGGCAGCGCGCCCGCGCTGTGGCACAGGTCCCAGACGGCGACCGCGCCCGCCTCGCGCACGGCGGCCGTCAGACCGGGCAGGTCGTGCAGCCGGCCGGTGCGGTAGTCGACGTGGTTGAGCAGGACGGCGGCGGTGCGCTCGGTCAGCGCGCCCGGCACGTCCGCCGGTGCCACGGGCCGCAGGGTGCGGCCGGTCATGCGGGCGGCGGACTCGGCGATGTACCCGTCGGTGGGGAAGGTCGACGCGTCGACGAGGAGTTCGTCACGGCCCTCCCCGGCCATCCGCACCGCGCCCACGAGCGCCTTGAAGACGTTGACGCTGGTGGAGTCGCCCACGACGATCTGCCCGGGCGCCGCCCCGACCAGCGGGGCGATCCGGTCGCCGATCCGCTCGGGCGCCGTCCACCAGCCGCTCTCCTCCCAGGACCGGATGCGCAGCTCGCCCCATTGGCGGCGTACGACGTCCTCCACCCGGCCGGGCACCACGGCGGGCAGCGCGCCCAGCGAGTTGCCGTCGAGATAGACGTCCGCGGCGTCGGCCGCACGGTCGGACGCGGTGTCGAGCACGAACTCGGCGCGCTTGGCGGCCAGTTCGTCGACGGCGTCCAGCTTCTCCGCCACGATGGCCAGGTCAGACATAGGACCGCGCCGTCCACAGCTCGGGGAACACGTTCTTCCGCGCGCGCTTCTCCAGCCAGGCCACCCCGGCGGAGCCGCCCGTGCCGGTCTTGGCGCCCATCGCACGGCGGGTGGCGACCAGGTGGTCGTTGCGCCAGCGCCACACCAGCTCGGCGACGTCGCTCAGCGCCTCGCCCAGCCGGGCGACCTCGTCGCTCTCGTCGCCCGAGTAGACGGCCGTCCAGGCCGCCTCCACCTGCGGCGACGGCTCGTAGCGCTTCGAGACGTCACGCCGCAGCACGGCCTCCGGGATGTCGTGCCCGCGCCGCGCCAGCAGCCGCACGACCTCGTCGTACAGACTCGGTTCGTGCAGCGCCTTCTCCAGCTCGGCGTGCACGCGCGGTGCGCCCCGGTGCGGGACGAGCATGGACGCGGACTTGTCGCCGAGCAGGAACTCCATGCGCCGGTACATCGCCGACTGGAAGCCGGATCCCTCGCCGAGGGCGCTGCGGTACGAGTTGAACTGGGCCGGCGTGAGCTGGGCGAGCGGCTTCCAGGAGTGGTTGAGCGCCTCCAGTTCGCGGACGGACCTCTTGAGCGCGTGGATGGCGGTCGGGATGTCGTCACCCCGGAGCGCGCCTGCGGCCGTCTCCCACTCGTGGACGATGACGGTGAACCACAGCTCCATCACCTGGGTCGTGACCAGGAAGACCATCTCTCCGGGATCGTCGGAGAGGGTGTGCTGGAGGTGGGTGAGTACGTCTGCCTTGACGTAGTCCTCGTACGGCGTCGTGCCGTGGAAGTCGAGATGCGGGGTCTCGGGCTCGTGAGCCTCGTGGGACATCGCTGTCTCCTGCGTATAACTCCGGGTAGCGGTCCGCCCCTGCCGAATCCGACACGGGGGCCCCGGTCCCCGAGGGCATCTTGCGCAATCGTCCCCCGAAACCGCAAGGCCCGCCTTTCGGGGACGGGCCTCGCGTGCACGGACCGTGCGTCAGCCCAGGACCTGCGCCGCCGTCGGCGAGGAGTCCTTCAGGAACTGGGAGCAGCGCTCGTACTCCTCCTGCTCGCCGATCGCCTGCGCGGCGCGGGCGAGGGCGTGCAGGGCCCGCAGGAAGCCGCGGTTCGGCTCGTGCTCCCACGGCACCGGGCCGTGGCCCTTCCAGCCGCTGCGGCGCAGCGCGTCCAGACCGCGGTGGTAGCCCGTGCGCGCGTACGCGTACGACTCCACGGCGGCACCGCGCTCGAACGCCTCGTCGGCGAGCTGCGCCCAGGCGAGCGAGGAGGTGGGGTGCGCACTGGCGACCTCGACGGGCGAGGCACCCGACGCGAGCATTTCCCGCGGCCCGGGGTCGTCGGGGAGGTGGGTCGGGGGCGGGCCCCCGAGGAGGTTCTCGTGAATGGACATGCCCCAAGTCTGCGCCATCCCGCTCGGCCGCGGGCACCGGTCCCGCTCAACCCCAGCCCGAACACCCACCTCAGTCCCACTCAGCCCCAGCCCGAACACCGACACCGGCGCCCACCTCGCTACCCCAACCGCTTCCGCACCGGCTCCCCCTCCAGCGGCGGCGCCATCACGCCGCCGTGCCGCAGGCACTCCGGCCGCTTGCAGTCCGGCGGTGGCCTGCGCACCACCGCGGCGGCGATCACCGCCCCCACCACCAGCGCCCCCGCGCACCAGCCCATCGCCTTGTCGAACGCCGTGTCGAAGGCGGCCGGCTCCCGGTACGCCTCCTCCCCCATGCCCGCCAGCAGCGGCAGCGCCGCCACCGCCAGCAGACCCGCCGCCCGGGCCGCCGCGTTGTTGATGCCGCTGGCCAGCCCCGCCCGCACCACGCTCACCGAGCCCAGCACCGTCGCCGTCAGCGGCGCCACCAGCGTCACCAGGCCGAGCCCGAGCACCACCAGCGCCGGCAGCACGTCGACGACGTAGGACGCTCCCGGTCCGACCCGCAGCATCATCAGCATCCCGGCCGCGCACAGCAGCGGCCCCACCGTCAGCGGGATGCGCGGCCCGATCCGGTCGGCCAGCTCGCCGGAGCGCGCGGACAGCAGCAGCATCAGCACGGTCGTCGGCAGCAGGGCCGTACCGGCGGCGAGGGCGGAGTAGCCGACGACCACCTGGAGCTGGAGCGCGGCGAGGAAGAAGAATCCGCCGAAGGCCGCGTACACGCACAGCGTTACGAGGTTGACGGCCGTGAACTGCCGGGACGCGAAGATGTCCAGCGGCATCATCGGATCGGGCCGCCGCCGCTCGACGACCACGAACGCGACGGCCGCGGCCAGCCCGGCCACCGCCGAGACCACCACCACGAGACCACCCTCACCGGCCTCGATCAGCGCGTACGTCACCAGCGCGAGGGCCAGCGCCCCCAGCACCGCCCCGAGCACGTCGAACCGCCCGTGGGCCGATCCGTCCCCCGACTCGGGAACGTGCCGCAGCGCGACCGGCACGCACACCAGGGCCAGCGGCACGTTCAGCAGGAACACCCACCGCCAGCCCGGCCCGTCCACCAGCCAGCCTCCGACGAACGGCCCGACCGCCGCCCCGATCCCGCCGAACCCGGACCACAGGCCCACGGCCCGCCCCCGGTCGTCGGGATGGAACGACGCCTGGATCAGCGCCAGTGACCCGGGGGTCAGGAGCGCGCCGCCGACCCCCTGCAACGCCCGCGCGGCGATCAGCACGCCCGCGTTCGGCGCGATGCCGCACAGCAGCGACGCCAGCGCGAACCACACCACGCCGACGACGAACACCTTGCGCCGCCCGTACCGGTCCCCGAGCGCCCCGCCCAGCAGGATCAGCCCGGCCAGCGTGACCATGTAGGCGTTGACCGTCCACTGCAGGGCGGACAGGTTCGCGTCGAGGTCGCGGCCGATGCGCGGCAGGGCGACGTTGACGACGGTCGAGTCCAGCATCGCCATGCTGGAGCCGAGGACGGTGGTGAGCAGGATCCACTTGCCCTGCGGTGAGGCCAACCGGACATCGGGCATGCAGGGAGCATACGGAAGAGCCCGGCACCTCAGGAGGTACCGGGCTCTGACGTATGCGAGCGGACCGGACTTACTTGATCTTCGTGCCGGTCGAGCGCAGGTTGCCGCAGGCCTCGACGACGCGCGCGGCCATGGATGCCTCGGCCAGCTTGCCCCAGGTGCGCGGGTCGTAGGTCTTCTTGTTGCCGACCTCGCCGTCGACCTTCAGCACGCCGTCGTAGTTGCGGAACATGTGGTCCGCGACCGGGCGCGTGAACGCGTACTGGGTGTCGGTGTCGATGTTCATCTTCACGACGCCGTTCTCCAGCGCGGTGCGGATCTCCTCCTCCGTGGAGCCGGAGCCGCCGTGGAAGACGAAGTCGAACGGGGACGCCTTGCCGTACTTGGCGGCGACGCCCTCGTTCAGCTCCTTCAGCAGTTCGGGGCGCAGGACGACGTTGCCCGGCTTGTACACGCCGTGCACGTTGCCGAAGGACGCGGCGAGCAGGTAGCGGCCCTTCTCGCCCAGGCCGAGGGCCTCGGCGGTGCGGATCGCGTCGTCGACCGTGGTGTAGAGGGAGTCGTTGATCTCGTGGGAGACGCCGTCCTCCTCGCCACCGGTCGGCGTGATCTCCACCTCGAGGATGATCTTCGCCGCGCGGGCCTGCTCCAGCAGCTCCTGCGCGATGGCGAGGTTGTCGGCGAGGGTCTCGGCCGAGCCGTCCCACATGTGCGACTGGAAGAGCGGGTTCAGACCGGCCTCGACGCGCTTCTTGGAGAGCGCCAGGAGCGGACGTACGTACCCGTCGAGCTTGTCCTTGGGGCAGTGGTCGGTGTGCAGCGCGACGTTCACCGGGTACTTCTCGGCGACGATGTGCGCGAACTCGGCCAGGGCGACGGCGCCGGTGACCATGTCCTTGTTGTACTGACCGCCCAGGAACTCGGCGCCACCCGTGGAGATCTGGACGATGCCGTCGCTCTCCGCCTCAGCGAAACCGCGCAGGGCCGCGTGCAGGGTCTGGGTGGAGGTCACGTTGATGGCCGGGTAGGCGAACTTTCCTGCCTTCGCCCGGTCCAGCATCTCGTTGTAGACCTCGGGAGTTGCGATGGGCATGCGTCCGCTCCTTGTATCTGCGGGTTGACGTACTGCTGTGTCTAACGGCCCTGACCTAGACCTTGGGGTGCGACGTCATCGTCGGCCCCATCTTTCCAGACTTGGCCGGAAGGTCCAGGCCACCGTCCACGCCCTGGTCAGTCCCCGGTCAGTCGAGGCCCAGCTCGTCCTTCGAGAAGGCGAAGAGGTACGGCACCCCGGCGCCCTCCTGGATCTTCTCGGCGGCGCCGGTCGCGCGGTCGACGATGGTCGCGACGGCGACCACCTCGGCCCCGGCCTCGCGCACGGCCTCGACGGCGGTCAGCGGGGAGCCGCCGGTGGTGGAGGTGTCCTCGACGACCAGCACGCGGCGGCCCGCGATGTCCGGGCCCTCGACGCGCCGCTGCAGGCCGTGCGCCTTGGCCGCCTTGCGCACGACGAAGGCGTCCAGGCGCTTCCCGCGCGCGGCGGCCGCGTGCAGCATGGCGGCGGCGACCGGGTCGGCGCCCATGGTCAGCCCGCCCACCGCGTCGAACTCCAGGTCAGCGGTCAGATCGAGCAGCACCTGGCCGACCAGCGGGGCGGCCTCGCCGTCGAGCGTGACGCGCCTCAGGTCGACGTAGTAGTCGGCTTCCAGACCCGACGACAGGGTCACCTTGCCGTGCACCACGGCCTTGTCCTTGATCTGCTGCAGCAGCGCGCCGCGTGTGTCCGTCATGCCGCCCAGCTTAGAGGCGGCGCCAGCTCCAGGTCGTGGTGGCCTCCAGCGGCTCCAGGGGCGTGACCAGGCGCGGCAGGGTGTTGAGGCCGTTGGGCGGGCCGGTCTGCGGTTCCACGCACACGGCCTCCCGCTGCTCGTCGTAGACGACGACCCACTCCTCCCGGCTGGTCACCTTCAGCTCCAGCTGACCGGGCCAGGTGAGCGTGGCCTCGACGCCGCCGGGCATGCCGAAGCAGTCGTCCCAGGGGCCGGGCTTCGGGTCGATACGGTTGCCGGTGGGCAGGTGGTCCTCGCCGCGCTCCTCCTGCCAGGCGGGGTCGAAGTCGAGGGTGACGTCCTCGCCGCCGAGGTTGCGGTTGAACCAGGGGTGCCAGCCGATCTGCGCCGGGAAGGACGACTCGTACGTCTCGACGGACATGGTCAGCGTCAGCGCGTCCTCGGTGAGGGCGACGATCTGGGTGACGAGGCCCGGGTGGGGCCAGGGGTCGACGAGCTGGTACGTGAGGACGGCCTCGTCCGTGCTCGTGCGGGCGGTGCGCCAGGCGTGGTCGCGGACGGTGCCGTGGATGGCGTGCGGCGGGGCGTTCAGCGGCATCTGCCGCACCTCGGCGCCGTCCAGGAACCGTCCGTCCCGGATCCGGCCGCACCACGGCACCATCGGGAAGCACCCGAAGCGCTCCCCCTGCCGGAGCAGCTCCACTCCGCCGATCCGCAGCCCTCCGACCCGGCCGCCGTTGCCCGGCTGCACGGTCACCTCCGCGTCGCCCGCGGTCAGCGTGATGTCTTCGTCACTCACGCGTCGACCCTACTGCGGTGATCAAGAGGGCCTCGCCGGTTGCGGGGCACTTCGGCCATGTCCGCCCGGCCCGCACACGGTGTGCGGCTCAGCGGCGCCGGCGCAGGGCCCGGACCGCCACGATGGCCGAGGCCACCGCCAGCGCCGCCGCGGGGGCCGCCCAGCGCAGCGGGGCCGGGTGCGTCACGGTCTGCGGCGCGGGCACGGGGGCGTAGCGGCCGCGCGGGGGTGCGTGGTCGACCTCCTCGGCGCTGCGCCCGATCATGGTCCGCCGCGCGTGCGCCGCCTCGGCGATGTCCTCTTCGTCCTCCTCGTCCTCGGGTCCGAGGGAGGAGGGCGGGACGTCGGCGCCGAAGACGGA
>NZ_JAIGQA010000108.1:0-28602 GCF_019733245.1 Streptomyces sp. WAC04114 | reverse complement strand
GGACCGCCCGGCGGTGTGCCGCTTGCTGGACAACCGCACGGCGAGGAACGTCCCGCCCGGCTCGCGCGCGACCACCAGCACCGGGCGGTCCTTGCCGCGGCCGTCGTTCTCCTCGTAGGGCACCCACGTCCAGACGATCTCCCCGGGGTCCGGGTCGCCGTCGTGCGCGGGGGAGTACTCCGTCCGCACCCGGCCCACCTCGCGCGGGTCGGCCTGGACGGTGGCGGAAGGGCCGTGACGGCCGGGGACGTTCTCGTCGGCAAACGTGCTCACGGGGGCACCTTAGAGGCTGCTCCCGTGAGCACGCCGCCCGGGTCACTTGTCGTCCACCGCACCTTCCGGGCATGCCCGTTGAGGGACGCGGAACCCTGCGGCGCCTGCCCGCCCCGGTCCATCGACGCGAGCAACTGGCGGGCGAGGCCCAGCCCTGTGCCGCCCATGGTCAGAAAGTGCTCGGCGCCACCCCGCACTCGGACGATCATCTCGCCGACCAGCCCGGGCCCGAGCGTTCCGGTCACCCGCCCCACGAGCCCGACCACCGACGCGTCCGCCATGAGGACAGCCCACGGTCGCTCAGGCGACGGCGGAACGCGCCGTGACCGGCGGCGACGGCCACTTCCCGTCCCAGCGCAGCTCCGCCTCCAACTGCGCGGCCACCTGCACGAGAAGCGGCTCGCTGTTCGCCGGGCCCAGCAACTGCGCACCGACCGGCAGTCCGTCCGGTGTGAAACCGGCGGGCACGTTGACGCCGGGCCAGCCCAGCACATTCCACGGCCAGGCGTACGGGCAGGCCGCGATCATCGCCCGGTCGGTGGCGAATCCGCTGAGTTCGAGCAGGGCGCCGATGCGCGGCGGGGGAGCGGCGGTCGTCGGCGCGAGGACGACGTCGTAGGAGGTGAAGAACCCGCCGATGCGCCGGTGCAGCACGGCTTCCGCGCGCCGGGCGGCCCGCAGCGGGGCACCGCCGAGCAGCCGGCCCAGCCGGGCCGCGTCCCGGGTGCGCCGGTCGAGCAGCGCCGGGAAGGGCGCCTCGCCCACACGCTCGGCGATCCCGGCCGTGGCGCGCGGCACGAAGGTCAGCCCGATCTGCCCGTACGGCGGGTCCGCCTCCTCCACGAAGTGGCCCAACGAGGTGAGCCGCTCGGCCAGTTCGACGACCCGGGTTCGCACCTCGGGCAGGAGCCGGGCGGGCACCGCCGTGAACGGCGGCTTGAGGGAGAGCGCGATGCGCAGCCGCCCGGGGTCGCGGCCGACGGCCCCGGACACGTCGAGGTGCGGGGGCTGGTGCGGGTCCTGTGCGTGGTTGCCGCTCGCCGCGTCCAGCAGCAGGGCCGCGTCGGCGACCGTGCGGGCCAGGGTGCCGTTGACGGTGATGCCCTGGAAGGACTCGCCGCGCGGCCAGGTCGAGATACGGCCGCGCTGCGGTTTGATGCCCACCAGATGTGTCCAGGCGGCCGGGATCCGCACCGAACCGGCACCGTCCGAGCCGAGTGCGGCGGGCACCAGACCGGCGGCGACCGCGGCGGCCGACCCTCCCGAGGAACCGCCGGGCGTGTGCTCCGTGCTCCACGGGTTGCGAGTGGCGCCGAAGGCCGGGCCCTCGGTGAAGGGCCACTGCCCGAACTCGCAGGTGTTCGTCTTGCCGATGATCACGGCCCCGGCCGCGCGCAGCCGCCGCACCGCCTCGCCGTCCTCGGCGACGGGCGGGAACTCCCCGCAGCAGCCGAACGCGGTCGGTTCACCGGCGACGTCCATGTCGTCCTTCACCGCGACGGGGACGCCGAGCAGCGGCTTGTGTGCGCGCCCGGAGGTCAGGTCCCGGCCGGAGGCCGCCGCCAGTTCCCGGTCCGCGGCATCGGCCTCGGCGAGCGCGGCCTCGGCCCGGACGATCCGGAAAGCGTTGAGGCTGCCCTGCGTCGCCTCGATCCGCGCCAGCGTCCGCTCCACCAGCGCCCGCGACGTCACCTCCCCCGCGGCCAGCGCACGGGCGGTCTCCGCCAGGCCCTCGGAACGGTCGAGCGTCATACGGGCACCTCCGGAAGCGGCTTCTCTACCGAACGGTAACGTCCGGTGGCCGGTGGCGGAATGGCATCGACAGGAGTGGAAGTTCACCATCGGCCGCATCCTCCTCACCGGGCTCATCGGCACCTGCTCAAACCATTGACGCACCTCTGCCCCGCCCTTACCTTTCGAGCCCCACCTCCCGATCGAGTAACCGAACCTTGTTCGGTATGTCGAATCCTGGTCCCCCAGGGAGAGCCGCCGTGACCCCACACCCCGCCGCCCCGTCCCGCCGCACCCTGCTGCGTGCCCTGGCCGCCGTGCCCGCCTCGGCGGTCCTGCTCGGGGAAGCCCCCGGGCTGCTCGGCAGCGCACTGGCCGCCGCACCCCCGAACGGCTCGGCCACCCGCTACACCATCGTGCCCTTCCTCAACAGCGACGACGGCACGGTAAACGTCTACCAGTCGGACGACGCCACCGACTTCAGCCTGCTGCGCTCCTCCGCGTACACACCGCCGGCGAACCGGATCCGCGACGCGAGCGTCATCAGACACACCGACGGCCACTACTACGTCACCTACACCACGCACACCTGGCAGGACCCCAGCACGACCATCGGCTTCGCCCGCAGCTCCGACCGTGTGAACTGGACGTTCCTGTACGACTACACCGTGCCGGTCGCGGGCCTGTCCCGCGCCTGGGCGCCCGAGTGGTTCGTCGACAGCGACGGCAGCGTGAACATCGTCGTGTCCTGCTCCACCACGGACCACGAGTGGATCTTCACGCCGTACCTGCTGAGGGCCACGAACTCGGCCCTCACGGCATGGAGTTCACCGGTCGCCCTGTCGGGCATCGGCGCCAACCACATCGACACGTACATCGTGAGGATCGGCTCGACGTACCACGCCTTCCCGAAGAACGAGACGACGAAGTACATCGAGTACGCCACCGCCGCGAACCTCGCGGGCCCCTACACGATCCGCCGGACGGGTGACTGGGCGGGCTGGGGCAGCTACCGCGAGGGCCCGGCGCTCGTACCACTCGACAACGGCGGCTGGCGGATATTCTTCGACGGCTACGGCGACGGAAACTACTACTACAGCGACAGCCACGACACCTTCGCCACCTGGACGGCACCGGCCGCACTGCCCGCGATCTCCGGCACGGCCCGGCACTTCACGGTGGTCAAGGAGACGGTCACGGGCGGGCCGAGCCTGGCCCGGAACATCACGCGCTCCTTCCGCTCGGCCAACTACACCACCCGCCACTGGCAGCAGCAGTCCTCGCTGCTCAACCTGCCCGTGGTCGGCACCTCCAGCACCACCGCCGAGAAGCGGGCCGCCACTTTCACGGTCGTCGCCGGCCTCGCCGACGGCAGCGGCTACTCCTTCCGGGACGCGGCCGGCAACTACCTGCGCCACTGGGACTTCCGTGCCCGCTTCGACGCCGAGAACGGCACGAGCGCCTTCGCGAAGGACGCCACGTTCTTCCTCCGCGCCGGAACGTCCTCGGACTCCGTCCGCTTCGAGTCGTACAACTATCCGGGGCACTACCTGCGCCACTACGCCTACCAGCTCCGAGTGGAGCGCTCCGACGGGACGGATCTGTTCCGCCAGGACAGCTCGTTCGTGCCGGTGACGGCCTGGGCCTGACGTGCACCCGCCCGGATTCTCCCAATTATGAGAGGCGTGTCCCACCGTAATCGGCGAAATGCAAGCATATTGCACATCCAGCATGCGCCTGAATTCAACATTTGACGCTTCACTGGAAGTCCAATGTCAACTTGCCTCGGCGCGCCGCTCGACCATCATGGAAATGAGCGGCCGTCCAATTCACATAAAGGGTCCAGGTGATTCAGGCGCCGCAGGAGTTCGAATTTGACGAATTTGATGGGGCACTTTCCGCAGGTGGTCACGCTCGGGACCGCACCGGCCACGGATGGCGATGGACTGCGGTCATCAAGACAGCCGCGGCCGGCCAGGCCCTCGCAATGGGCGTGCCGCTCTTCGTCTGACCACCGGCGCTGCGACCGAACGCCCCACCCGGGAAAGGCAGAGCTGGTGAGCGCCGCCGCCACGGACGGTTACCGCGGGCGGCGCCGAAGCACGCCGAGCCCGCCGAGGCCCCGCGGCCCTCCTGCGTCGTCTCGCCCACGAAGGGATGTGTGTCCGCATGGCCAGCCGAACCACGAACACGAAGAAGACCGCCTCCAGGACCCCGCGACCGAAGCCCGCGTCGAAGACGGCTTCGGCGAAGAATGGCTCACCCTCCGACGATGACCTCATGTCGTCGCTGCGGCAGTACATCCGCGTCCGGGGCCCGCACCTGCTGGAGGATCCGAACATCACCTCGGTGGGCGTCGGCCGCAAGGTCACCGGCGATCAGCCGGGCGGCGAAGTCGCGTTGCAGTTCACCGTGGCGACCAAGGCCGAGCCGGAGGTGCTGGAGTCCCTGGGCACTGAGCTCATCCCGGCCACCATCACCGTCGATGGCCACGAGGTGCCCACCGATGTCATCGAGCGCACTTACAAGCCCAGCTTCCGCATGGTCGCCGAGGTCGAGAGCCCGGTGCGCAAGAGCCGGCTGGATCCCATCCGGCCCGGGGCCAGCGTCGGAGCGGTGACGGTGACGGCCGGCACCATCGGCTGCATCGTGTTCGACCGGGCCGACGGCACACCGTACGTGCTCAGCAACTGGCATGTGCTGCACGGGCCGTTCGGCGAGCTGGGTGCCGAGGTCGTGCAGCCCGGCACACGGGACGACAATCGCATCGACCGCAACCGGCTGGGCGTGCTCAAGCGCTCCCACCTGGGTGTGGCCGGGGACTGCGCGGTGGCGACCGTCGAGGACCGCGCCTCCCTCCCGGAGGTCCTCGAACTGGACGTCGCCCCCCGCACCTTGGGCGAGCCCGAGCTCGACGACAAGGTGGTCAAGAGCGGCCGTTCCACCGGGGTCACCCACGGCATCGTCCGCCGTGTCGACACCATAGTGAAGATCAACTACGGCGGAGGAACGGGCCAGCGGACCATCGGGTGCTTCGAGATCGGCCCGGACCCCGACCATCCGTCGGCGGACGGTGAGGTCAGCAGCGGCGGTGACTCCGGCGCGGTGTGGCTCTTCAAGGAGGGCGACGACCGGGTGAGCTCGGTGCTCGCCGGGCTGCACTTCGCCGGCGAGGGTACCGGTGACCCGGACGAGCACGCCCTCGCCTGCCTGTCGACATCGGTGTTCGAGAAGCTCGACATCTCCCTCAGCCAGCCGGCGCCGGAGCAGCTGGAGATCATCGCCGGATACGACCCCGAATTCCTCGGCGAGCGGGTCGAGGCCCCGGAACTGGACACCGACCTCGCGCGGGACGCCGCCCTCCTGGACGGCTCGCCGGTCATCCCGTACACGCACTTCTCCCTCACCCTGAGCAAGAAGCGGCGCTTCCCGTTCTGGGTGGCCTGGAACGTCGACGGCGGCTCGCTGAAGAAGCTCAGCCGGAGCGGCATCCCCTTCGTCAAGGACCAGCGGCTGCCCGGCACGGCGCAGGTCGGCAACGAGCTGTACCAGGCCAACCGGCTCGACCGGGGGCACATCGCCCGCCGTGCGGACCTGCTGTGGGGAAGCCTGCCGGAGGCGCAGAAGGCCAACACCGACTCGTTCTTCTACACCAACATCACCCCGCAGATGGACGACTTCAACCAGAGTTCCAAGAACGGGGTGTGGGGCGCGCTGGAGGACGCCGTCTTCGCCGATGTCGAAGTCGACGACCTGAGAATCAGCGTCTTCGGCGGGCCGGTCTTCCGGGACGACGACCGGGTCTACCGGGGCGTGCGCGTACCCCGGGCGTTCTACAAGGTCATCGCATTCACCGAGAACGGCGAATTGAAGGCCAGAGCGTTTCTGCTCACGCAGAACCTGGACCAGCTCGAAGCGCTGGAACTGGACGAGTTCCGGGTCTTCCAGGTCACCCTCGGCGAGGTCGAGGACCGCACTCGGGTGCGCTTCCCCGCCTCCCTCCACAAGGGTGACACCCTGCATGTGCCCGAGTCTGTGGCGGACCGCCCGCCGCTGGAGACCACGGCCGACATCCAGTGGGGCTGAACCCACCCGCGTCCACACCAGATTCGTACGTCACGAAGGACTGGTGCACCACCATGACCCCACCGGTTCATGAGAACGCCCCCGCCTTTCTCCAGAACGCGGCGGAACCGGTACGTGACCACCTGCTCGGTGCGGCTTCCCTGCCCGCTTTCCGGCACGGCGCTGGTCAGTTGTCCTCGATCTCCTGGACCGGGCGGGCCGGCTCCTGCGGGGCCTGACTCCGCACGCCGTGACGATCACTGACGCCGCCGCCGACGACGGCGCGCTCCATCTGAAGCTCATGGCGGAGAACGTGGATCGCGTCGACGTCTACCTCGACCAGCGTCCTCGCGCCTCCGTCGACCTCATCGGCGGTCAGGCCGACCTGCTGGTCCCTGGCGCCGCCTCGGCACACACCGCCCACCTGGAGGGATTCGAGGTCGGCCGCCTCGTCGCGAGCACGACCAGAGATCTGCCGTAGCTCCTGAGAAGGGCCGGGGGGAAGTCCTGATCTTCCCGCCGGTGACGGCACGGGTGCAGGACCGGAACGGAGAGGCCGGGCCGCCACGGTCGCCCGTGGGGCCCGGCCGGAGGGGGGTCAGCGGGTGAAGGTGACCCGGTGCTCCTTCAGGGAGCCGCAGTTGGAGCCGTACACCTGCACGTAGGTGTTGGCGATGCCGCCGCCCCAGTCCACGCAGTGGCCCTTGCCGTAGACGTACGTCGGTCCGGCGTACGACGTGAACAGGCCCTCGTCGTAGTGGCTCTCCTCGGTGTCCGGGACGGAGATCCAGGCGGACATGTTCACGGCCTTGCCCGGGTTGTTGCGGATGGTCGTGACGCAGTTCTGGCCGTTGGAGGCGTTGTAGGTCAGGTAGACGGTCCCCAACGAGCCGATCTTCGCCGAGTTGACCGTCTTGTAGGCACTGCCGCAGACCTTCTGCGGGGTGGTGTTGGGCGCGGCCGACGCCGGCGACGCCAGGGCGGTCAGGGTCCCCACGGACAGTGCCGCCACGGCGGACGCGGCCAGGACGGAACGCGTGAATCGCATATTTCCCCCTTGCAACTCTTCGAGGTGGTTGCTCCTGCATGGTGTGACCCGCGGGTCATCCAAAGGGTTGTGCGTCAGTTCGCGGGAAAATCAGGGGAGTTGAGGGTCGTGCGGGCCCGGGTGCCGGTGCGCGGTGGCCGCGGGGGCCCGAGCGTTCCCAGGCTCCGGCCCCTTTACTCATGGGTCACTCATGGCACACGCGAGATCCAGAGGATCTGTGCAGGGGTGTCACACGGGCTGCACACCGTCCTTTCAAAGTCTCGTTAGCGTTACGGCTCGATCCCACGTGCGAACGTGACCAGGCGCGGCCGGCGAGCCGCCGGAACAGCCAGATCGGGAAAGCCACACATGGACTACTGCTCCTCGTGCCGTCGGCACCTCAACGGCGCCTTGGTCTGCCCGGGGTGCGGCGCCTACGCCCCGGACATCGACCCGTCCACCATCGCCCGTCGTGGCGGTCCGGCCCCCGCGCCCGCCGTTGCCCCCGGCGGACCGGCCGCCTGGGAGGCCCCGGCCCCCACAGGCGCCTGGCACCACGGGACGGTGTGGGACGAGACCCCGGCGCGCACGCCGGTGGGTCCTGGCTCCGGCTCGTCCGACGCGTACGACGTCCCGGACACCGGCACGGCCGAGGGCTTCGACGCCTCTGACACCGACACTGCCGAGGGCTTCGAAGCCCGGCCGCAGGGTCGGGCCGCCCGGCGCCGCCAGATGGCCCGCTGGAAGAAGAACCAGCGCCGGGCCGTGGTGGCGACGGCGGTCGCGCTCGTGGGAGGCGGTCTGACCGTCGCCGCGATGAACGGCAACGCTAAGCCCGGCGTGCAGGCGGCCGCGACGCCGGAGGACACCACCATGGGCGGCGCCGCGGGAGAGGCGCCGGCGTACGCCGAGCCGACGTCGAGGCGGAACGACACCCCGCGCTCCGCGGCCACCCCCACGAGTCCGTCGCACGCCGACCGCGCCTCGCGCCACGAGCGGACCCGGGCGGCCGACCCCCGCACGACGCCGGCGGACACCCCCACGGACGCGGTCGTCGCGCCCCGCGAGCTGCCGCTGACGACCGCGCCCCGCAAGACCGTCACCGACACCGGCGACACGGCCACCGGCACCGCCGGTTCATCCGCGTCGAAGGTCACCGAGCCGACGACAACGCCGGCCGCCGGGTCCGGCTCCGACGCACAGCAGCCGGACTCCCCCTCGACACCCGCGCCCGCGGCGACCACCCCGCCCGAGACGTCCCCCGCCGACTCCAAGCCGAAGGAACTCTGTCTGCTCGTCATCTGCCTCGGCTGACGGCACCTCCCACGACCGGGCGAACGCGGCCACCGACCCGACCGCCCACGCAACCGCCCACGCGGCCACCGCAAACCGGTGGCCGCGTGCCGTCGCCCCTCGTACCGTCGGCCCATGGCTGACGCATGCTTCCGGCATCCGCGGCTCGCCGCGGTGTACGACCAACTCGACCCCGACCGTCGCGACCTCGACCCGTACCTGCGCACGGCGGAGGACGCCGGGGCGCGGCAAGTCCTCGACATCGGCTGCGGGACAGGGGTGTTCGCGCTGCTGCCGGCCGGAACACCGGCCCGTCGCGCCTGGGAGGAGTGGAGGAGTGGAACCGCGAGGCCGCGTACGGCGTGACAGAGATTGCCGGTGTCGGCGCCGTCGAGTCCTGGGTCGACCTGCTCGACGTGAGCGGACCGCTGGTGACGTTCCGGTGGGCCGGGAGTTCGTGTTCGTCGCGCGGCGTCCGGAAAACCGCACGCTGAGGCGGCCCCGCCGACGACGCGGCACACGGAAGCCGACCGTACAATCCTCGCGACCAAATCGGGGGCGACATCAGCGGGGGAGTCCGCGTTGGAAACGATCATCGTGCAGTTGCCCGGTACCGCCCAGTGGGGCGTGGAGGAGACGGGCAGTCCCGAACTGATCCACCTGGGGCCGGGGGACATCGCGGACTTCGGCCGCGGCGGGGCGGGGGTCCGCATCGTCCTGGCCGACCCGGGGATCTCCCGCAGGGCCGGGCAACTGGAGGCCGCGGGGGACTATTGGCGGCTGTCCAACTTCAGCCGCAGCGTGTCGTACGTGGTGGAGAACCTGGAGGGGGCCGGGGAGTACCTCACCGTCGCGCCCGGGCGGCTCGGGGCGCCCGTGCCCTTCGAGTTCTCCCGCGTGGTGCTGCCCGCCCTGTCGGGCACCGCCACGTTCAAGGTGTTCGCACCCCAGCACGCCTATCTCGGCGAGCAGTCCGTGCCGGGCGGCGGCGAACAGACCGTCCACCCCTTCGCCCTGGACCCCACGTCGAAGTACTTCCTCGTCCTGGTGGCCCTGTGCGAACCACGGCTGCGCGACCCCTCCGACTCGGCGCTGCCCGGCGTCGGGCAGATCGTGGAGCGGCTGCGGCCGCTGGAGTCCTGCCGGGACCTGACGCGCTCCGCGGTCAACTACCACATCGACTACCTCGCCTTCGCCAAATTGCGCCTGGACCTCGGCGAGGAGGCCACGACCGCGACCGACGGCGGCCGCACCGGCGCCAAGCGCACCCGGCTCGCCTCCGTCGCCCTGCGCTTCGGCCTGGTTCGCGAGGAACACCTCGGCCTGCTGCCGCCCCGCGGCGCCACACGCCTCACCGACCCGCAGGAGGCCGGCGCATGACGACGCCCGAGGAGCGGGACGACAGGCGGGACGACAAGCGGGACGACGAGCTGGAGGCGCCCCGCCCACCCGGCCTCCCGGAGGGCTTCCGCATCGAGGGCTGGGAAGTCGGCGCGGTCATCGGCTCCGGCGGTTGGGGAACCGTCTACGAGGCCCGTGCGGTCGCCGACGGCACGCCCGTCGCGGTGAAGGTGCTCCCGACCGGCTCCCTCGGGCCCGGGCAGCGCGCCGCACTCGGTGAACTCGTGGCGCGCGAAGTCCGGTTCAGCGCGGAGGCCGACCACCCCCACCTCGTCCGCACCCACGCCGTGTGCACCGTCGAGGCACCGCAACTGCCCGCCCTGGACGGCGCGATCGCGCTGGTCATGGACCGGGCCGAGGCCAGCCTGAAGGACGTACTGGACGCCGCCGGCACGGGCGGGCCGATCGCCGACGCCGACCGTGTGCTGCGCGGGGTCGCCGCCGGACTCGCCCACATGCACGACGCCGGGTGGGTGCACGGCGACCTCAAACCCGCCAACGTCCTGCTCGGCCCGGGCGGTCAGGTATGGCTGGCGGACTTCGGCCTGGCAACAGAACTCGACGGCACCCACGCCCACTTGCCGCCGCTCGGCACCCTCGACCACCTGCCGCCCGAGTGGTGGTCCCAGCGCACCGGCACCGATGGCGCCGTCGTCCGGCCCACCGCCGACATCTGGGCCTTCGGCGTCCTCACCCACCAGGTCCTCACCGGCGGGCTCCATCCCTTCCCGGGCGCGACGGCCCGGGCCCGCTCGCTCGCCGCCCAGACCTACGCCCGCGGCACCGCGCCCCTGCGGCTCGACGCGGGCCTGGACGAGGACATGCGGCGGCTGATCGCCGACTGCCTGGCCCCGGACCACGCCGCCCGGCTCCCGCACACGGCCGAAGGCGTCGCCGCCCGGGTCGACGCCGCCACCGCCGGCCCGCCCCGCCGCCGAAGACGCTTGGTGCCCGCCGTCGCGGCCGGGATCGTCGTCCTGACCGCCGGCGCGGTCGCCGGGGCGGCCCTCCTCGGGGGAGGCGGCGGCGCCCAGGACGACGAACGCGATCGCGCCACCCCCACCGTCACCGGCACGCCCAACCCGCCGGCCGGCGAGATCCCCGAGGACTCCGACGTGCCCGAGGCGCTGCGCCCCGTCATCGCCCGCGCGGCCCACCGCTGCACCGACGAGGAGATCACGCCCGCCCTGCTCGCCGCGATGATCAAAGCGGAGAGCGACTTCGACCCGAAGGCCTCCCGTCCGCAGAACGAGGAGTACGGCATCGCCATGTGGACGCCGTCGGTGTTCCGGGCCTGGGCGGTGGACGGGGACGGTGACGGCGACAAGGACCACATGTCGCCGCCGGACGCGATCTCCACCATGAGTCTGTACGTGTGCTGGCTGGACCAGCGCTTCAAACAGGCCGGGCTGCCGAAGAAGGACCTGCCCGCGCTCGTCGTGGCCGGCTACCGCACCAGCGACCGCACGGTCATCGAGGAACGCGGCGTACCGGAGCGGGTGAAGCCGCACGTGGACAAGGTGATGCGCTACCTCGCCGAGTACCAGCGCTGACCTGTACGACCGTGAGCGGTGGGCGGGGCCGCAGCCCTGCCCACCGCTCGTCCCCCGTTCCCGGCATGGCCGCTACGCGGCACACTCCGGGACGTTCGGCAGCCGGTTGTCCGGCGAGCTGATGTAGATGTTGGAGACGTAGCCGCCGTACTGGGGCAGATAGGCCCACCACTCGTTGGTGTAGGGCGGCACACTGACCACCTCGCCCCGGACCTGGCAGCCCACCAGCACCTCGACCCCGGCGGGCAGTTGCGTCATCCGGTCACCGACCGTGGCCGGCCCCCTGCGGACGTTCACGAACTCGCCCCAGGTGCCGAACCAGGTTCCGGCGGGCCGCTTCGCCCCCGGCACGTTCAGCGAGCGGGTCAGCCGGCCGATGTCGGTGTACGCCTTGCCGTACGACGTTCCGACCGGGTGCAGCGTCAGCACGGCCACGATCGAGCGGTCGTCCGCGCCCACCGTGCCGGTGGTGTGCAGCGCGGGACGGGTGAGGTCCACGGCCGCGGCGGTCCGGGGAGCCGGGGCGGCCGGCTCCGTCAGTGCTCCCGCCTGTGCTCCCGAGGACGCGGTCTGAGAGCCGCACGTGCCCTTCGCGTACTTCCCGGACCAGCCCTGCTTCACCGCCCAGGGCTTGTCGAACGCCCCGGCGATGCCGAAGTGCTGGTCGAAGTGGTCGGTGGCGGAGCAGCGGGTGGAGCGGCGCAGGTTGTCCATGATGAAGTCACGCACGGGTGCGGGCGCCTTCTCCAGGATGTACCGGTAGATCGCCACGGTGTCCCGTGCGGAGACGGCGGTGTAGCCCCAGTAGCCCGGGTAGTCGGCGGGCGGTGGCGCCGTGTCGCGCAGACCGAGCTCGGTCCGGTCGGTCGTCCGTTTGATGATCGCCGAGCCGCCGTACGCCGACCAGAAGTAGTCGGCTGCGTTGTCGTCGCTGCCGCGCAGCATCGGCTCCAGCCGGGCTCGGTCGGCCGCGGGGATGGTGTAGTCGGGCCCGCGGTTCCACAGGAAGTCCAGGGTCAGCAGGAGCTTGACGACCGACGCGGACCGGAACTGCGCACTGTCGTCGACCTGTTCGGTGAACTTGCCGGCTTCGCGGTCGTAGACGGCCACGCCGGCGGTGACACCGGGCGGGATCTGCGCGGCCGCGGCGGCCTGGACGGCCTCGGCGGCCCTGTCCGTCCGGGGGTGTGCCGCCGCACCGCTCGTGAGTGACGCGACCGTGACGACGGCCGCGAGTGCGGCCGCGCCGCGCAGGAGCATGCGCATGGTTGCCCTTCCTGCATCGCCCGGGTGGTCCTGCGGGGCCTTCGCCCGCGGCGCCACGATAGGAGTTCGGGTGCGACGGGCGGTCCTGACGTACGTCAGGACCCGGCCCGAGCGGGGCGACCTGCGGCTTCGACCCTGATAAGTGTCAGGTGTCGGCGGGGCGGTGACGCCCGTACGGTCACGACCAGCGAGCGGCGGCCGGCCGGGGGCCGGCCGCCGCGCACGACCGCATCACCCGCCGACACACGAAAGAGGGCTCATGAGCCGCCGATCACTCACGACACTGCTGGCCGCGGGGGGCGCCGCCGCGGTGATGGCGCTCCTTCCGACCACCGCCCAGGCCCAGCCGTTCTCGGGCGGCAACTACGGGCTCTACGGGCAGGAGGGCCAGTACCCCACCACCTCGTACTGCTCGGGCACGTTCCGGCAGATCGGAGCCACCAAGTACTTCGAGGGCATGGCCCTGAAGTACTTCTACTCCGACAAGTGCGGCTCGTTCGCCCGGATCGAGAACTCCCGGCCCGGCTGCGCGGCCGTACTGCAACGCTCCGACAACGGCACGGGCCGCAACGACGGCTGGGTCTCCGAGACCGTCGACTCCGGCATCGACTACGCCTACACGAAGATGGGCAACAACCTCAACGGCCGGGTCTCGCGCGCCCTGCTCTCGTGCGACGGCCACGACCTGCTGAACACCGGCTGGTACTGAGCCGCCCAACTCGCCGTAAAGGGGCGGCCGGTACTCCGGCCGCCCCTTCGGCGCGCACATGCCTGTGGCGGGCCACCGGGGAACCGGTGGCCCGCCACAGGCATGTGGAGGGTGCTGTGCGTCAGCAGTCCGGGACGCCGGCGATCTTCTCGCCGCCCCTGATGTACAGGTTGTTCACCCAGGCGATGTCGCTGCCCGAGAACTCCATCACGGCGGTCCACCAGTTGTTGGTGCCGACGGCCGGGTCGTGCACGGTCTGGCCCTGCGTCTGGCACAGCGCGTCGCCCCACCACTGCGAACGGACCGCGAGCCGCGGGGAGTCGGTGGTGGGCTGCTGGCGCAGGTTGACGTCGGTGGCCCAGATGTAGACGTCGGTGAGGGTCGGGTCGCCGTTGTTCGCCGCGGCGTCCGGGGCCGCCTGGGCCGTGGTGGCGAGGCCACCGACGGCGAGCGCGGTCACCGCGAGGCCCATGGCGGTACGGCTGATCAGTCGCTTCATGTGTGTCCCCCGAAGGACGAAGGTGAGAATGGGTGTGGCCGGAAGCGGTCCTGTTCCGGGTCGGCAGCGCCCCGCGACGGGCTGCTTGCCGACGTTCAGAACTGTAGGGAGACCCGGAACCACACGGTCCTGACAATTGTCAGGATCAGATCGGGACAGCCGGGACGAGCCGGCCCGGCCCGCCGCCGCGAATACGGCCGAAAACCGCTCGACCACCTCCACGGCCGTTGTCTACGATCCACCGCGCGGCATCGCGTGCCGGTCACCGGCCGGGTGAGGCATGGAGGCGCCGCCGAGATGCCCGTGGAGGCATTCCACCGTGTCAGTCGAGTTCAACCACACCATCGTCCTGTCCAAGGACAGGCAGAAGTCCGCTCATTTCCTCGCAGAGATCCTGGGACTCGAGGTCGGGACACCGACCGGGGTGTTCCTGCCCGTGACGACCGCCAACGGCGTCACGCTGGACTTCCTCACCATCGACGCCGACATCCCCATGCAGCACTACGCGTTCCTCGTCTCCGAGGAGGAGTTCGACGACGCCCTGGCCCGTCTCGTCGAGGCCCGCATCCCCATCCAGGCCGACCCGCACGGCAACCACCCCCGCCGCATCAACCGCAACGACGGCGGCCGGGGCGTCTACTTCCTCGACCCCGCCGGCCACGGCCTGGAGATCCTCACCCGCCCGTACGGAACGGACCCGGCCTCCGAGTTGAACGGCGTCACGGAGGACGTGCCCGGGGCCGTCTGAGTCGGCCCGGTCGGGTCAGCCACCGTCCGACTCGACCACCACGGGGGCCGGTTCCTGGCCGGCCCCCGCGGCGTGGTCCCGCCGGGGCAGCAGCAACGGCGTGACCAGGAGCAGGGCGCCGGCCACCGCGATCGCCGTGCGGGGAGTCGCCCAGGCGGCCAGTACGCCCCAGAGGGCCGTCACCGCCGCGGTGATGGCCTTGCCACTGGCCGACCAGGCGGACAGGGTGCGGGTGACCCGGTCCGTGGGGGTGCGGTCGAGGCGGTGTGTGGCGAGGACCGGGTTGAACACGCCGCAGCAGGTGATCAGGCCGAACTCGACCACCATGACCCAGGCCAGGCCGGGTGCCCCGGGACCGGTGAAGGCCAGGCCGACCGGCCAGCAGGCCCGCAGCGCCCCCGTCGTGAGCAGGACCCGTTGCCGGCCGTGGCGCGCGACGAGCCGTGGGGCCAGCCGGGAGCCGAGCAGCCCGCCGGTGCAGGGCACCGCGAACGCGAGGGCGTACTGCCAGGGTGAGAAGTGCAGGTCGTCCACCATCAGGATCAGGAGCGGCGGAGAGGCCGCCATGATCAGGGAGTTCACCAGCAGCGAGTTGAGGAACAGCGGGCGCAGGACCGGGTCGGCCAGGATGTGGCGCCAGCCCTCCAGCAGGTCGCCGGCCCGGGTCACCGCGGGGCCCGGTCGTGGAACGCGCTTCTCGGAGTCCCCGATCGCCCGGATGCCGAACGCCGAGACCAGGTAGCTCACCGCGTCGGCCACGACCGTCGTCACCGGGCCGAACAGACCGATCGCGGCCCCGCCCAACGGCGGACCGACCATGCTGGCGGTCCAGGTCGTGGCCTCGAACCGGCCGTTCGCCACGAGCAGGTCCTGCCGTGGCAGCAGGTCCTTCAGGAACGCCCCGGCCGCCGCGTTGAAAGTGATGTCGGCCGCCGCGACGACCACCGACACCAGCAGCAACTGGGCGAAGCCCAGCCGGCCGAGCGCGAACGCCACGGGGACGCTCAGCAGCACCACACACCGCACCACGTCCGCCGTCATCATCACCGGCCGCTTGCGGCGGATCTCCACCCACGGCCCGAGGGGCACCGACACCGCCGCGCCGACCGCCGGTCCCACCGCCGCGAGCAGCGATACTTGCGTCGGCCCGGCGTCCAGCGCCAGGACCGCGATCAGGGCGAACGCGTCGAACGCGAGCCAGGTGCCGGCCGTGCTGACCGCGTACGCGCCCCACAGCCACCCGAACCGCCGCCCCAGCGACCGCCTGCCCGCCACGTCCGGCGCACCCCCGCTCTCCCGGACAACCCCGCGTTGTCCGGGAGTCATCCAAGCGAGAAGGGGGCAGGCCGGGCAAACAACCGTTCCCGCCCGCGGCACAACCAACCGTTGTGACGTGCGACAGGTGCGGGGTGGCAGGTCAGCGCTGGTACAGCCCCACCAGCGTCCCGTCCGCGAGGCGGCGCTTCTCCACCTCCGCGTGCACCTGGTCCGCACGCGGCGCGTCAGGCAGGACACACGGTTCGGACAGGGCGTAGAGCCGGAAGAAGTAGTGGTGGGCGTCGTCACCCGGCGGGGGGTGGGGGCCGCCCCAGCCGCGCTGCCCGTAGCCGTTGACGAGCTCCGTGCCGCCCGGTGGGCTCTGCCCGGCCTCCACGCCCTCGCTGTGCGGGTCGATGCCGACCACGACCCAGTGCGCGAACGTGCCCGACGGGGCGTCGGGATCCTCGCACAGCAGGACCAGTTCGGCCGCGTCGTCCGGTACGCCGCTCCAGGCCAGCGGCGGAGAGACGTTCGGTCCCTCGTAGGCGTACCGGCGCGCGATGAACGAGTGGTCGTTGAACGCGTTGCTGCTGAGTTCGATGCCGGTCATGTGGCCCGGGGTACCCCCGAGGGCGCCGGGGCACACGGTTCGGGACCGATTCCACGGGTACCCGCCGGGGCGAGCCGGAACGAGACGGGAGAGGGAGGAACCCGACGATGTCTCCCCTGGCAGAAGAGCCCGCGGCGGACGTCCGGGAGGACCGGCGGGCCCCCGCCCGCACCGCCCGGCTGCGCAGCCGCATCCCCGAGCCGGACGAGGAACCGGACCTCCTCGGCCAGTACCTCGCGCAGATCTCCGCGACCCCACTGCTCACCGCCGAGGACGAGGTGTGGCTGGCGCGGCGGATGGAGACCGGCGTGCGGGCGCTGGAGGAACTGGATCCGGCGGACGCCGGCGAACACGACCTCACGGCCGAGCGGCGCCGGGACCTGGAGGAGGCCGTCCGCGACGGGCAGCGGGCCAAGGACCACATGGTCCGGGCCAACCTCCGGCTCGTGGTGTCGATGGCCAAACGGCACTCCCATCGCGGCCTGCCCATGCTGGACGTCATCCAGGAGGGCAACCTGGGGCTGATCCGGGCCGTGGAGAAGTTCGACCACACCAAGGGCTTCAAGTTCTCCACGTACGCGACCTGGTGGATCCGCCAGGCCATCGAACGGGGCCTGGCCGCGCACGCGCGCTCCGTCCGGCTGCCGATGCACGTCGTGGAGCAGCTGCAGAAGATCGCCAAGGTCGAGCGGCGGCTGCGACTCGACCTGGAGCGTGAGCCGACCGTCGAGGAGGTGGCCCGGGAGAGCGGCCTGGCCGAGGACAGGATCGGCTGGCTGCGCCATGTCGGACGGGACGCCGTCAGCCTGGACACGCCGGTGGACGACAAGGGCGAGACCGTCGTCGGCGACCTCATCGCCGACACCGAGGTGCTCCAGGCCCCTGAGGTGGCCGAGTTCCGGGCGCTCGCCGAGGAACTCCGTGAGGCCGTCGGCACGCTCGCGCCCCGCGAGGCCATGATTCTCAGCCTGCGCTACGGGCTGCACGACGGTCACACCCGCACTCTCAACGAGGTCGCACGGCGCGTCGGCCTGACCCGGGAGCGGGTACGCCAACTCGAGAAGGAGTCGCTGACCCGGCTGCGCGAGCCGGAGAACCGCGACCGGCTCCTGGCCTGGGCGGGCTGAACCCCGGCGACCAGCCTGGGCCGGCCCACCTCCCGGACAACCCCGTCACGCCGTCGGCGCGGGAACGACCAGCGACCCGTCGGCCTCCTGCCGCACCCCCACCCCACCGCTGATCCGGTCCAGCGCGCCACGCAGCCAGGCACCGTCCTCCCGGGACGCGGGCTCCAGACGCATCCGCCACGCCCGGAACGGCACCATGCGCAGCCCGGCCAGCCGTCCGGTGTCGGCCTCGACCGACACCAGGAACGCCAGCCGCAGGTCGTCGCGGTACTCCTCGTATCCGGAGATGCCCTCGTAGTCGTCGACGAAGTCGCCGCATCCGTAGAGGATCAGCCGGTCCCGGTACACCTCCAGCGGGCGGGGATGGTGCGAGGAGTGCCCGTGGACGACGTCGACACCGCCGTCGATCAGCGCGTGCGCGAAGCGGACCTGCTCCCGGGGGACGCGATACCCCCAGTTCGAGCCCCAATGCACCGACACCACGGTGAGGTCACCACCGGCCCGCCCCAGCCGCCGCAGCACGGTGCCGGCCGCATCGGACGAGAGGCGGGGCAGATACGCCACACCCGGCCGGTCCGCCGTGGCCGCCCAGCCGGCCGGGATGCCGCTGGAGTGCGCCCCGAGGGCGGACACCAGCAGTCGGCGGCCACCGGGGAGCGGGACCGCCGCGGGCGCGCACGCCTCGTCGGCGTCGCGTCCCGCGCCCGCCGTCCCCAGGCCCGCCCGGGCCAGCGCGTCCAGGGTGTCCAGCAGGCCCGGCCTGCCGAAGTCCAGGACGTGGTTGTTGGCCAGGACGGTCACGTCGGGCCGGGCCACGGCCAGCGCGGGCAGGTTCGCCGGGTGCATCCGGTAGTGGATCTCCTTGCCCGGCGCGAACGTGCCGCCGTCCGTCACGGACGTCTCCAGATTCACGATCCGGGCGTCGGGGGCCGCCTCGTCCAGCACCCGCAGCGCCTCACCCCATGGCCACGCCGCGTCCACGGGCACGGGCACCGGCCCGTGCGCCGACTCCGCCAGCCGGACGTAGGACCGGGCGTCCCGGACGTACGCCTCCCGCAGTGCCGGGTCACCGGGGTGCGCGAGGATCTGGTCGACGCCGCGCCCGAGCATCACGTCACCGCACAGGAACAGCGTCACGACGCCGCCGCCCACCCCTCCACGGTAGGCGCACCCGGGCCGCCGGGGGGCAGGCGTCGACCGTTACGGGCAGGCGCGCCCCGGGCCGCCGGGGCAGGCGTCGACCGTGACGGGCAGGCGCACTCCGGGCCGCCGGGGTCGGACGTCGACCGCCACGGGCAGGCGCACCCCGGGCTCAGGCGTCGACCGTCACCGGCAGGCGCACTCAGGGCCAAAGAGGTTCAGGCGTCGACCGTCACCGCACACGACCACCCGTACGGGTCCGGCCCGATCCGCAGCTCGTCCCACGCCACCGCCGTCGGCACCGCCCCCGTGATCTCCACGTCGGTGATGCCGGTGACGGCGAGCCGTACGTCCAGGCCGCCGTCGGCCTCGTCCGCCTCCACGTCCACGGGCACCTGCCCGTGGACCTCCAGCCGGAAGATGATCTCGTCCAGCAGCGCGGCGAGCAGGTCGTCGCTGCTCGCCTCGGGCAGCCGCACCCGGTCCACGGCGGTGGGCCGCACGCCGGAGACGTCCGCGAAACACTCGACCATCGCCAGGACGGCCTCCGCCAGGCAGTGCTCTCTGCACGCCGCCCACGCCTCGATCCGGATGTCTCCGGGATGCGGCACCGCCCGGTGCCCGCACTCGCCCGGCTGCCGTCCTTGCCCGCCGTCGCTCGTGTCACCGCCCATGAACATCGCCTGCCCGAGGCTCGCCCACCCATGCGGCCCCGGCCCCGGACGGGTGAATCAGACGGGCTCGTCCGCCAGGTACGGCGGCGCCGGGTCGTACTGGATGTAGCGCCGGACGGCCCGTGCGTGATCCCGGCCGTGCAGCCGCCCGACCAGCCACAACGCACTGTCGATCCCGGCCGAGACGCCCTGGCTGGTGACCAGGCCGCCGTCGACCACATAGCGGGCGTCCCGGACCACCGTCACGTCCCCGCGCGCCACCAGGGTGTCCTCCTGGCTCCAGTGCGTGGCCACCCGGCGCCCCCGGGCGGGTCCGGCGGCATGCAGCAGGAACGTGCCGGTACACACGCCGTGCACCCAGGTCGCCTGCTCCGCCGTCTTGGCGATCCAGCCGGTGACCACCGGGTTGTGCAGCTGGGTCTCACGCGCGCCCAGCCCGCCCGGCACATGCAGCACGTCCAGCGGCGGATGGTCGTCGAAGGTGTGGTCGGGCAGCACGCGCAAGCCCTTGTTGCAGCGCACGGGCCCGGCATGCTCGGAGACGAGCACGGCCGTGTCCCCGCTGTCCCGCAGCCGCGCGGAGACGGTGAAGACCTCCCAGGGCCCTACGAAGTCCAGCTCCTCGGCGTCTTCGAAGACCAGCAGGCCGTAGGTCGTCATGCGCTTGTCCCTTCCTCTGTTCCTTCATCCTCTGTTCCTTCATCTGAGAGTTCCGCGAGATCGGCCAGGGCCCCGCTCGTGGAGCGGAACCTGGCGCGGTAGTCCGACGGCGCGACACCGAGCCGGCGGTGGAACGTGCGGCGCAGGGTCTCGGCGGTGACGAAGCCACAGCGCCGGGCGATGGCATCGACCGGTTCGTCCCCGTCCGTCAGCGCCCGCCGGGCCGCCTCGACGCGCACCCGCTCGACGTACGTCGCCGGCGGCACACCGAGTTCGGCGGTGAAGCGGCGCTGAAGGTGACGCGGGCTCAGCCCGGCATGTGCGGCGAGACCCGCGATGTCGTGCCGGGCGCCGGGATCGGCGTGGATCGCGCCGACGGCGGCCCGCACCGGATCCGTCGCGGGCTGCCGCGACCACAGCGCCACGCTGAACTGCGACTGCCCGCCCGGCCGGCGCAGGAACAGCACCAGCCGCCGGGCCACCTCGTGCGCGACGCCGCGGCCGAGATCGTCCTCCACCAGGGCGAGCGCCAGATCCATCCCGGCGGTCACCCCGGCCGACGTCCACACCCGCCCGTCCCGGACGAAGATCGGGTCGCAGTCCACGCGCACCTCGGGATGCTCCCGGGCCAGCTGGTCCCCACGCGCCCAGTGCGTGGTGACCCGCCGCCCGTCCAGCAGACCGGCGGCCGCCAGCAGGAACGCCCCGCTGCACACCGAGGCCACCCGCCGGGCACCCGCCGCCGCGGCGGCGACCCAAGCGACGAGCGCCGCGTCCTCCCGGGCCCGGTCGACGCCCCGGCCGCCGACCACCACGAGGGTGTCCGTCCCGGCCGGGTCGAGGTCCGTCACGCCGTGGGCGGCGTGCATGACCAGCCCGCTCACCGACCGGACCGGCCCCGCCCGGGTGGCCACGACCTCGCAGGCGTACTCGCCCGCGCTGTGGAACACCTCGTGCGGTCCGGTGAGGTCGAGCGGCTGGAAGCCGTCGAAGACGACGAAGACGATACGGCGATCGGTCACGCCCCTCACGCTCCATCGGCGCTCGGTACGGCGTCAACGACACGCACCCCACAGATCGCGCCATGGGACATCCACCGCGGCGTGGGTACCACGGGAACCGGGGGAGAGGAGGCTGACGATGATGTCCCGGACGGTCACCCTGCCCGCCGGCGGCGCGGATCTCACCGGCGACCTGGCCGTGCCCCCGGATGCCCGCGCGGTCGTGCTGTTCGCGCACGGCAGCGGCAGCTCCCGGCACAGTCCCCGCAACCGCGAGGTCGCCGCCGGTCTGCGCACCGCGGGGCTCGGCACCCTGCTGATCGACCTGCTCACCGAGGAGGAGGAACGCCGCGACGCCGTCACCGCCGAACTCCGCTTCGACATCCCCCTGCTGGGCCGCCGACTGGTCGCCGCCCTCGACTGGCTGGCGCAGGAGCCCGGCACCTCGGACCTGCCCGTCGTCCTGTTCGGCGCCAGCACCGGCGCGGGCGCGGCCCTGGTCGCCGCCGCGCAACGCCCCGACCGGGTAGGGGCGGTCGTCTCGCGCGGTGGGCGGCCCGACCTGGCCGGTGACGCCCTGGACGCCGTACGGGCACCGGTGCTGCTGATCGTCGGCGGCCGGGACACGCATGTGCTGCGGCTCAACGAGGAGGCGGCCAGGCGGCTGCCCGGTCCCCACACCCTCCACGTGGTCCCCGGCGCGACCCACCTGTTCGAGGAACCGGGCGCGCTCGACCAGGTCACCGAGGCGGCCCGGCAGTGGTGCGACGAGCGGATACGGGCCGACACAGGCGGGTGACCGGTCGGCGCGCTTCGTCCGACCGGTCGGCGCTTCGTCCGGCGGGCCCGGGGGTACGCGGGAGCCGGACCGGCCTGGGTCCTCTTTCGTGCGGGAAGCGGAGGTGACCGTCATGCGGTTCCGTGATCGCCGGCAGGCCGGTGAGGAACTGGCCGAAACACTGCGCACCCGGCAGCGCGAGGGGCACCTGCCCGACCCCCTCGTCCTCGCCCTGCCCCGCGGCGGAGTCGCCGTGGCCCGCGAGGTCGCCGCCGCGCTGGACGCCCCGCTCGACGTGCTCGTCGTTCGGAAGATCGGGGCACCTCACCATGAGGAGCTGGGCGTCGGCGCCATGGCCGGGGACGAGGTGCCGCTCCTCGACGAGGACGCCCTGCGTCACCTCGGTATCGGCGAGGCCGCGCTCGCTCCCGTCATCGAGCGGGAGCGCGCCGAACTGCGGCGCCGCGAGCGGCTGTACCGGCAGGGCCGACCCGCCCCGGACCTGCGCGGACGGACCGTGATCGTCGTCGACGACGGCCTGGCGACCGGCTCCACGGCCCGCGCCGCGCTGCGCTTCGTACGCCGTCAGGAGCCCGGGAAGGTGCTGCTGGCCGCGCCGGTGTGCTCCCCGGAGGGCGCCGATCTGATGCGCGCCGAGGCCGACGAGGTGGTCTGCCTGCACCGGCCGGCCGCGTTCATGGCGGTGGGCCTCTGGTACGAGAACTTCGACCAACTGACGGACCAGGACGTCCTGGAGGCGCTGCACGTGCAGCTGTGACCCACTGTGCACCTGACAGCACTGGCGGAAATCAGCCACACCGGACGACGACGTGCCTTCCCGGGTCAGACGACGCCGTCCGTGCGGAGGGCCGCCACCTCCTCGGCGGTGCGGCCCAGCTCGGTGAGGATGGCCTCGGTGTGCTCGCCCACGGCCGGCACGGGGTCCATGCGCGCGGGCAGACCCGCGAGGTCGGCGGGCGGGAGCAGCGCCTCCACGGTGGCGCCCGGCACCTCGACCTCGCTCCAGCGGCCACGGGCGGCCAGTACGGGGTGGTCCAGGAAGGCGCCGACGTCGTTGACCCCGGCGCAGGCGATGCCGATGCGCTCCAGGTCCTTGAGGATCTCGTCGGAGCCGGAGCGGGCGAACCGCTCGGCGACGACGGCGTTCAGCTCCTCGCGGTGAGCGACACGGTCGGAGCCGGTGGCGAACCGCGGATCGTCGACCAGCTCGGGGCGTCCGAGGAACTCGGCGCACAGAGCGACCCACTCCCGCTCGTTCTGGATGGAGAACAGCACCTCCTTGCCGTCGGCCGCGGTGTACGTCCCGTACGGCGCGATGGTGGCGTGCTGCGTGCCCAGACGCGGGGGCTGGGTGCCGCCGTACCGGGTGTAGTAGGCGGGCTGGCCCATCCACTCCGCGAGCGCCTCGAACAGGGACACCTCCACGGGATGGGCCTCGCCGGTGGTGGCACGGGTGTACAGGGCGGTGAGGACGCCGCTGTAGGCGTACATCCCGGCGGCGATGTCGGCGACGGAGATCCCGGTCCGGGCGGTTCCTTCGGGCGTCCCGGTCAGTGACACCAGCCCGGTCTGGCACTGCACGAGCAGGTCGTAGGCCTTGCGGTCGGACCAGGGGCCGGTCGTGCCGTAGCCGGAGATCGTGCAGGGGATCAGGTTCGGGCGCCGGCCGGTGACGGTGGCGGCGTCCAGCCCGAGCCGGGCGGCGGCGCCCGGCGCGAGGTTCTGCACGAACACGTCGGCGCCGTCGAGGAGGTCGTGCAGGATCTCGTGGCCGCGGGGGTCCTTCAGGTCGAGCGTGAGGGACTCCTTGGAGCGGTTGAGCCACACGAAATAGCTGGAGTGGCCGTGCACGGTCGTGTCGTACCGGCGCGCGAAGTCACCACCGCCCGGCCGCTCCACCTTGATCACCCGGGCACCGAGGTCGGCGAGCTGCCGCGTGGCGTAGGGCGCGGCCACGGCCTGCTCCAGACTGACCACCGTGACCCCGGCCAGGGGGTAGCGCTGCACGCTCATGCCTCAAGCTCCTGAATCGTGTACGGGGGGCTTGGACAGTTTGCCGCAGGGGGAGGGACGCAGGGGCCGGCCACCGACGCGATCCGGATCACGCCGGAAGGCGGTTTCACGGGCGGTGGCGACGGTGACGTGGGGCATTCGCCGACGCGGCATCCGGATGCCCGGGCACCTCGGCGATCTCATCGAGCGTGAGCCCGGACTGATCATGTCCTTGATCAGCTCCAGGGCGGCGGCGGGTTCGGGGACGGGGACGCCGCCGGGTGGCGGAAGCTGCCCGCCGTTCGGCGTGCGGCCGCGGCGCAGGGCGTGTGCACCGCGGTGGCGCGGCGCCGAAGGTGGCGCCGGGCGCCGAGTCTCCCCCCCGCTGCCCGGAGGCGGAGCCGCTTTGCGGGGCCCGCTGCCCGCCGCAGCTATACCCTTTTTGTTACTTAGGCCGATTGATGCGGATTGGTGTTCATTCGGCAGGGATGAGTATGAGGTGACGAGGGAACAGCAGACGCCGGGGTCGCCCGGTGCGGGCAGCCCGGAGCAGGTCGACGGACTGCCGTTCAGCCCACGCGTTCTCGCCACCGCGCGCCGGGTGGCCGGGATCGCGGCCCTGGCAGCCGGTCTGCTGGGCCTGGTGAGTCTGATCGGCTGGACCTTGGGGGCCGACGCTCTGAAGGAAGTGCTGCCCGGGGTCTCGGTGGCCATGAAGGCCAACACCTCCGTCGCTGTCGTGGCGCTCGCGCTTTCCCTGTACGTGATCTCCCTCCGCCGGATCAGCCCGGTCGCGCTCGCCGTGTCCCGTGCGGCGGCGGTCCTCGTCACTCTGATCGCCACGCTCACCGTCGCGGAGGCCGTGATCGGTGCGGACCTGGGCATCGACGAGTTGCTCTTCAAGGACGACACCGTCCACCAGGGGACGGGGCCGCCGGGGCGGATGGCGCCGAACACGACTGCGGCGCTGATCGCCGGGGGAGTGGGCGCCCTGTGCGCGAGTGTGCCCCGGATCCCCGTCTGGGTGAGTCAGATCCTGGGCCTGGGCGTCGGCGCTCTCGGCATGCTGAGGCTGTACGGGGCCGCCTACGGAGTGACCGAACTGGATCAGTTCGGTCCCTACTCGGGCATGGCTCTGCACACCGCGACGGCGTTGATACTGTTCGGTACGGCGCTCTTCCTGGCCCATCCGGGCGAGGGCGGCGCGGGGCTGATACTGAACGCGGGCACGACGGGCGCGCTCGGACGATGGCTGTTCGTCACCGTCGTGATCGTGCCGCCGCTGCTGGGCTGGGCCGTTCTGACCGCCGAGGACGCCGGGCTGTTCGGGGAGCGGCTGGGAACCGGGCTGCTCGTCTTCGGCCACGTGACCGTGTTCACGGCGGTGATCTTCACGACCCTGGCCGTGGGCCGCCGCGTCGAGGTGGCCCACGCCCGTCTCGCGTGGCGGGTGCGTCAGAACGAACTGCTGCAGGCCTTCATCGAGTACACGCCCGCGATGGTGTTCATCAAGGATCTCGAGGGCCGTCTCCTGGCGGTCAACACGAGGTTCGAGCAGACCTTGCGCCTGTCCCGGGAGCAGGTCCTGGGCCGTCTCGACCAGGACGTCCTGCCGCCCGACTTCGCCCGTCAGGCGCGCGCCTCCGACCTCGCCGTGCTGGCGGAGGGCCGGCCGATACAGCGGCAGAAGACATTTGACCTGCCGGGAGGCCGGCGGGAGTTCCTGTCCACCCGGTTCCTGCTCAACGACACATCCGGCGCGCCGTACGCCCTGGGCGGCGTGTACATCGACATCACCGACCGCGTCGCGGCCGAACGCGAGGTCCGGCGGGCGCACCGGCGGTTCGTCGCGCTGCTGGAGTCCGCTCCCGACGCCACCCTGATCACCGACGGCGACGGCATGGTCGTCATGGCCAACCCGCAGGTGAAACGCCTCTTCGGACACGAGCCGGGTGATCTCGTCGGCACCGAGGTGGTCGGACTGGTGCCCGCTGCTCGGCGCCGGCGGCACTGCGCGCTCCTGCGTGCCTACCTCCGCCTGCGTGATCCGAAGCCGACGGTTCTGGACAAGGACCTGTACGGGCTGCGCGGCGACGGCTCCGAGTTTCCCGTCGAGGTGAGCGTCAGCAGCCTGCGGGCCGAGCAGGAGACCCTCGTGGTCCTGACTGTCCGGGACATCACCGAGCGCAGACGGCTGGAGGCCGAACGAGCCGAGCGCTACGAGCAGCAGCGGCGGATCGCCTACACCCTTCAGCACAGCCTCATGGGGGAGCCGCCCCGACTGGCGTACCTGCCCTGCGCCTACCGGTACCTGGCGTCCGTCCAGGACCCCGGGGTCGGCGGCGACTGGTTCGACGTCATCCCGCTCGACGAGCACCGCACGGGCGTCCTCATCGGCGACGTCATGGGCCGGGGCCTGGAGGCCGCAGCCGTCATGGGGCAGCTGCGTTCCGCTTCCCACGCCCTGGCCCGCGCGGGGGCCGCCCCCAGCGGCTTGATGAAGGCCCTCGACCGGTTCGTCGGCGACCTGGCGGGCCAGCTGGTCACCAGTGTCTACCTGATCCTGGACCAGGACAGGCACGAACTCACCCTGTGCTCGGCGGGACACCTGCCCGTCATCGCCCTGCCGCCCGACGGGCCCGCCTGCCGGCTGAAGGCACCGGTCGGCGTGCCGTTGGGCGTCAACGACGCGACGTACGCGGTGCCCTTCGAGGAAGTGACCCTGCCGCTGCCGCCGGGCAGTGCCCTCGTGCTCTACACGGACGGGCTGGTCGAGAGGCCCGGCACCGACATCGAGGCCCAGGTCGACGTGCTGACCGACACCGTCGGCGTCGCGCTGAAGGGTGCCCCGGTCGACGACCGCGGCGCCCTCGACCGGGCGGCGGACTGCCTGCTCAGGACCTTGATCGCGGACGCGGACGCCTCTGACGACGACGTGACGCTGCTGGTGCTCGGCGTTCCCGGCCCCCGGGAGAACGGGAGCCGGGCCCGACCGGCACCCGCCGCGGATGACGGGCCCCAGGCCTGACCGGCACCCGCCGCGGCGCGCGTCGGACGAGCGTCCGGAGCGAGCGTGGACTCTGATTCGCGCGCATCGATGCCCTGACGGTCACCCCGGCTCCTGACGGTCACCCCGGCTCCTGACGGTCACCCCGGCTCCTGACGGGTCACCGCGCCGAGGGAACTCCCGGTGCCGCACTCAACGGCTCGCGGCACTCGGGGGGCCGCGGGTCCGCTGCGCGAGACGACGCGCGTTCCGCGGCCGTCGGCGACCCGGACCTGCAACGAGCCGCATCCGCAGCGCGTCCACTCCGTGTGGCCCGTCGCGGTGGCGTGCCGGGACAGCACACGGAACGGCTCGCCTGCGTCCGGCCAACCGCAATGCGGGCAGGCGGCGGTGGCACCGGTGGCCTCGGTGCTGGTCATGTCTGACTCCTCGTACGTCGTGGTGGTGGACCGTCGCGACACAGCCAGGGTGCGTCCGGAGATCCGTACACGTCCAGGTTGACTTTGTGGACGTCACTGTGAAGCCTGGCCTTCATGATTGACCTGCGTCGGCTGCACGTCCTGAGGGCGGTCGCCCACTACGGCACGGTCACCGCGGCCGCCCGAGCCCTGCACTTCACGCCGTCCGCCGCCTCCCAGCAGGTACGGCAGCTCGCCCGCGACCTGGGCGTCGACCTGCTGGAGCCACAGGGGCGCGGGGTGCGTCTCACCCCGGCCGCCGAGAGCCTGCTCGCGCACGCCGACGCCATCCAGGCCCGCTGGGACCAGGCCGAACTGGATCTACGGGCCGACCACGGGGCGCCCTCCGGGGTGCTGCGGGTCACCGGCTTCCCGGTGGCCGTCTCGGTGCTGCTGGCGCCGATGGCGGCCCGGCTGGGGGAGCGGCACCCGCGGCTGTCCGTCCGGATCACCGAGGCGGGTGTACCGGAGAGTTTCGACCTGCTCTTCGAGGGCGCGACCGACCTGGCCGTCGTCGAAGCGACCCCGCACAACCCGCCGTTGAGCGACACGCGGTTCGACCAGCAGCCGCTGCTCGACGACCCGTTCGACCTCGTCGTGCCCGAGGGCCACCGGCTGGCGGGACGGACCCGGGTCGATCTCGCCGAGGCGGCGCGGGAGGCGTGGATCGCGCCGGTGGAGGACAGTCCCTGCCGACCGCACGTCCTCTCCGCCTGCGGCGCGGCCGGGTTCACCCCCGAGGTCGTCCATCACGCCCTCGACTGGCACGTCTGCGCCCACCTCGTGGCCCACCGGCTCGGCGTCGCCCTCATCCCGCGTCTGGCCCATCTCACCCCGCATCTGCCGATCACCCGGGTCCGCTGCACCGGTAATCCCCACCGCAAGCTCCTGACCTGCACCCGGACCGGCGGGCACGCCCGCCCGGCGGTGGCGGCGGCCCTGGAGGAACTACGGGGTCTGGCTCTCACGGCGGTCGCTTGAGGATCCGGGCGGTGGTAGGCCCCGACGGTCCGGCCGTCCCGGCGTCCTGGCCATCCGGCCGTCCCGGCCGTCCCGGGCTGGCCTTCCGGCCGTCCCTGGCCTTCCGGCCGTCCCTGGCCTTCCGGCCGTCCCGGCCGTCGGGACGGCTGGCCATCCGACCGCCCGACGGGCCGTCCGCCCATCCGGCATACGCCTGCCCGTCTGCCCGTCTGCCCGTCTGCACGTCCGCCCCTCCGGCGGTCCGTCAGGCCGCCCGATGGCCGTCCGCGGGCCGCCCAACAACCCGGCTGCCCGCCCGGCCACTCCGGAGACGGACAGAGGCGGACAG
>NZ_JAIGQA010000107.1:0-28662 GCF_019733245.1 Streptomyces sp. WAC04114 | reverse complement strand
GCGCACACTCCTCGCACCGCGCCCCCGTACTCCGCCCCGGCACCGCCGCGCCCAGGGGGCACGCGTGCCCCCTGGGCGCGGCGGTGCCGGGGCGGAGTACGGGGGCGCGGTGCGAGGAGTGTGCGCGGCTGGACCGGGCGCATTCCGTGGCGGCGGACACCATCGCCGACGATCCCCGGCCGTACCGCGTCTATCTGGCGTGGTTCGGGCCCGGCATGGTGAAGGTCGGGATCACCGCCGAGGAGCGGGGCTCCGCCCGGCTGCTCGAGCAGGGCGCCGTCTGCTTCAGCTGGCTCGGCGTCGGACCGCTCATGGCCGCGCGGCGTACGGAGGAGCTGCTCAGGGCCGCCCTGCGGGTGCCCGACCGGATTCCGTACGCCGAGAAGCGGGCGGTGCGGTCCGCGCTGCCGGAGGCCGCCGCAGACCGGGCCCGTGAGGTCGCCGAGCTGTATGAGAGGGCGGTGCGGCTTCCCGCGTGGCCGGAGTCGCTGCTGCGGGAGCCGCTGCGGGTCGTCGATCACGTGGGGGTGTTCGGGCTGGCGGACGTGCCCGTCGCCAGGGGCGGCGTGAGCGAGCTCGTCGCCGGGGGTGCGGTCGGCGGGGAGCTGGCCGCGGCCGCCGGGCCCGATCTGCACCTCGCCACCGGCGGCGGGGTCGTCGTACTCGACACACGGCTGATGACCGGATGGCGGCTGGTGCCCACCGCTGGAGACGAACTGACCGTGCCGGTACGGCAGTTCAGGGAGGCGGCAGGCGTGCAGGACGGGCTGTTCTGACCTGCGCGGCGTTCCCGGAGGCTGCGGAGGCCTTCTCAGGAGCCCCCTGAGAGGCACCTGTGTGTTTCTCAGGGAAATCACAGGTTGTCGAAAGGGCGCTCTCAGAGGTCCCCGACATCGTGCTCACATGACCACGACCTCGCCCCAGGGGCGCACCGAACTGCTCAGGCCGGACGGGAGCCCCGTCCGCGTGCTCGTGGTGGACGACGAGCTGTCGATCACCGAACTGCTGTCCATGGCCCTGCGCTACGAGGGATGGCAGATCCGCAGTGCCGGTGACGGCACGGGCGCGCTCCAGACCGCCCGCGACTTCCGGCCCGACGCCGTCGTCCTGGACATGATGCTGCCCGATATGGACGGCCTGGCCGTGCTCGGGCGGCTGCGCCGGGAACTCCCGGACGTGCCGGTGCTGTTCCTCACCGCCAAGGACGCCGTCGAGGACCGGATCGCCGGGCTGACGGCGGGTGGGGACGACTACGTCACCAAGCCGTTCAGCCTGGAGGAGGTCGTCGCGCGGCTGCGCGGGCTGATACGCCGCTCCGGCGCGGCCGACCGGCGCTCGGACTCCATGCTGGTCGTCGGCGACCTCACCCTCGACGAGGACAGCCACGAGGTGACCCGGGCCGGGGACAACATCCACCTGACCGCCACCGAGTTCGAACTGCTGCGGTTCCTGATGCGCAACCCGCGCCGCGTGCTCAGCAAGGCACAGATCCTCGACCGGGTCTGGTCGTACGACTTCGGCGGCCAGGCCAACGTCGTCGAGCTGTACATCTCCTATCTGCGGCGCAAGATCGACGCCGGGCGCGAGCCGATGATCCACACACGGCGCGGCGCCGGGTACCTGATCAAGCCCGCGGCGTCATGAGCGGACGGCGACGGTCGCGTACGCGGCAGCGGGCGGGCAGCCGGTGGCCAGGCAAGCCGCGCACGCTGCGGACACGGCTCGTCGTCGCGTCCGTGGTGCTGATCGCCGTGGTGTGCGCGGTGATCGGCACGGTGACGACGCTGGCGCTGCGCTCGCATCTGTACGAGCAGTTGGACGGGCAGGTCGAGGACACCGGCAAGCGTCTGTCGGGTCCCGCGAAGCCCGACGGCGGGAAAGACATCGACGCGACGGACAGGATCACCGGTTTCATCCACGGGCCGGCCCGGCCCGGGACCGTGGCCGCCGTGGTCGGCGCCGACGGCGGCATCACCCTGGCGGCCTTCGCCAAGGACTCCGAGGAGAACGGCCCCTACCAGGGGAACACCCCCGTCGGCCTCACCGACGAACAGAAGGCCGCTCTCGCGCGCGTGCCCACCAGGGGCCTGCACACCGTCGACCTCCCCGGACTCGGCGAGTACCGCGTGCAGTACGCGCACGGGGAGGACGGCGGCTCCTACTACGTCGCCCTGCCCACCGAGTCGGTCACCACCACCATCAACACCCTGATCATCGTCGAGGTGAGCGTCACCGGCGCCGGCCTGGTCGCCGCCGCCATCGCAGGCTCCGTCCTCATCGGCGTGGCCACCCGCCCCCTGCGCCGCGTCGCCGCCACCGCCACCCGGGTGTCCGAACTGCCCCTGCACACCGGCGAGGTGAACCTCAGCGAGCGGGTCCCCGACTCCGAGACCGATCCGCACACCGAGGTCGGCAGGGTCGGCGCCGCACTGAACCGGATGCTCGACCACGTCCACGGGGCGCTGCACGCACGCCAGCAGAGCGAGACCCGCGTCAGACAGTTCGTCGCCGACGCCAGCCATGAACTGCGCACCCCCCTCGCCTCCATCCGCGGCTACGCCGAGCTCACCCGGCGCGGCAGGGAGCAGGTCGGGCCCGACACCCGGCACGCCCTGGTCCGGATCGAGTCCGAGGCCGGCCGGATGACCCTCCTCGTCGAGGATCTGCTGCTGCTCGCCCGGCTCGACGCCGGACGGCCGCTCCAGTTCGAGCAGACCGACCTCGCCCCGCTCGTCGTGGACACCATCAGCGACGCCCGTGCGGCCGGCCAGGACCACACCTGGCGGCTCGACCTGCCCGACGAGCCCGCGCTCGTGTCGGCGGACGCGGCCCGGCTGCAACAGGTCCTCGTCAATCTGCTCGGCAACGCCCGCAAGCACACGCCGTCGGGCACGACCGTCACCGCGCGGGTGCAGCGGCGCGACCGCTGGCTGTGCGTGGAGGTCGAGGACAACGGGCAGGGCATTCCAGCCGAGTTGCTCCCGCACGTCTTCGAGCGGTTCGCCAGAGGCGACTCCGCGCGCTCCCGCGCCACCGGCTCGACCGGGCTCGGCCTCGCCATCGTGCAGGCCGTGGCGAGCGCGCACGGCGGTGCCGTGACCGTCGACAGCGTGCCCGGGCGGACCGTGTTCACGGTGTACCTGCCCGCGCTGCCGCCCGAGCCGCAGCCGGACATGAGCCGGCGGCCGCACTCACAGGCACGCCACAGCCTCACCACATGGGCACAACAGGGCGCCTGACGAAAGTCGGTTCCATGCGAACCGACTCTTCTCCCGGCACCCTGCCGGCGCGGGAGCACCTCCCGGCCGCACCAGCCGGTACGCCTGTCCTGGACGTAGTGATCCCCGTCTACAACGAGGAGAAGGACCTCCGGCCGTGCGTCCGCAGACTGCACGCGCACCTCGAGCGGACGTTCCCGTACGCGTTCCGCATCACGATCGCGGACAACGCCTCCACGGACACCACCCCGCAGGTGGCCGGGCGGCTGGCGGCGGAGATCCCCGAGGTCACCACTTTCCGACTGGAGCAGAAGGGGCGCGGCCGGGCCCTGCGGGCCGTCTGGTCGGCCTCGGACGCACCGGTCCTCGCCTACATGGACGTGGACCTGTCCACCGACCTCAACGCCCTGCTCCCGCTGGTGGCGCCGCTGATCTCCGGCCACTCGGACCTCGCGATCGGCTCCCGGCTGGCCCGCAGTTCGCGGGTGGTGCGCGGACCCAAGCGGGAGTTCATCAGCCGGGCCTACAACCTCATCCTGCGCGGCTCGCTGCAGGCGCGGTTCTCGGACGCCCAGTGCGGCTTCAAGGCGATCCGCCGGGACGTGGCGCAGGTGCTGCTGCCGCTCGTCGAGGACACCGGCTGGTTCTTCGACACCGAGATGCTGGTGCTCGCCGAGCGCGCCGGGCTGCGGATCCACGAGGTGCCGGTCGACTGGGTCGACGACCCCGACTCGACCGTGCACATCGTCAGGACCGCGACCGACGACCTCAAGGGTGTGTGGCGGGTCGGCAGGGCCCTGGCCACCGGCTCGCTGCCGCTGGACCGGATCGCCCGGCCGTTCGGCGACGACCCGCGCGACCGTGACATCGAGGACGTGCCCAAGGGACTCGCCCGCCAGCTGGTCGGTTTCTGCGTGGTCGGAGCCCTGTCCACCCTCTTCTACCTGCTGCTCTACAGCGGCTTCCGCCTCTTCACCGGATCCCAGATCGCCAACGCCCTCGCCCTGTTGGTCTCTGCGGTCGCCAACACCGCGGCCAACCGGCGGCTCACCTTCGGGGTGCGTGGGCGCGGCGGGGCCGTACGGCACCAGGGGCAGGGCCTGGTCGTCTTCGGGATCGGGCTCGCCCTGACCAGTGGCTCGCTCGCGGCACTGAACGCGGCGACCTCCGAGCCGGCGCACTCCACCGAACTGGCCGTCCTCGTCGCGGCCAACCTCGCGGCGACCGTGCTGCGCTTCCTGCTCTTCCGGGCGTGGGTGTTCCCGGACCGGCGCGAGGACGACCCGGCGGTGCGCGCCGCGTACGAGGCGACTCCGTACGAGGCCAACCCGTACGAGGCGACTCTGTACGAGGCCAACCCGTACGAGGCGACTCCGTACGCGGACACCCCGTACGACGCGACCCCGTACGGCACCGCCCCCTTCCGCGCCGGTGCAGCCGCGGACGCCACCTGGCCGGACGCCACCCCGCAGCTGCTGCCGGTGCGCCCGCACGACTCCGATTCGAGGGACCTGCGATGACCGTCCACTTCGACCAGCCGATCACCGGCAGAGACACGGGCCCCGGAAACCGGACCCGCCCCCCGGCCGATGCCTCCGGTGCCCCCGGTGTCACCAAGCGGCCCCTCGTGCGAAGGCTCAGGCACGGCCGCCCCGAGGACCCCCGCTGGGCCCGCCCGGCCTTCCTCGCCCTGCTGCTGGCGACGGCCGTCCTCTACCTGTACAACCTGAGCGCCTCCGGCTACGCCAACTCCTTCTACTCGGCGGCCGTACAGGCCGGCAGCGAGTCCTGGAAGGCGTTCTTCTTCGGCTCGCTCGACGCGGCCAATGCCATCACCGTCGACAAGCCCCCGGCCGCCCTGTGGCCCATGGCTCTCTCCGTGCGGCTCTTCGGCCTCGGTTCCTGGGCGATCCTCGTGCCCGAGGTCCTCATGGGCGTCGGCACGGTGGCCGTCGTGTACGCGGCCGTGCGCCGCCGGTTCAGCCCCGCGGCCGGTCTGATCGCGGGTGCCGTGCTCGCGCTCACCCCCGTAGCGGCGCTGATGTTCCGCTTCAACAACCCTGACGCGATGCTGGCGCTGCTGATGGCGGCGGCCTGCTACTTCGTCATCCGCGCCCTGGAGGACGGCCGCACGAAGTGGCTGCTGTGGGCCGGTACCGCGATCGGCTTCGCCTTCCTCGTCAAGACGCTCCAGGCCTTCCTCATCCTGCCGCCGCTCGCCCTCGTCTACGGTGTCTGCGCCCCGGTGACGGTGAAGAAGCGGATCGGTCAGCTCGCCGCGGGTCTCGCCGCGATCGTCGTCTCCGGCGGCTGGTGGGTCGCGATCGTCGAGCTGTGGCCCGCGTCCTCCCGCCCCTACATCGGCGGCTCGCAGAACAACAGCTTCCTGGAACTGACCTTCGGCTACAACGGCCTGGGCCGACTCAACGGCGACGAGACCGGCAGCGTCGGAGGCGGTGGCGGGGGCGGCAACGGCGGTGGCGCCTGGGGCGAGACCGGCTGGGACCGGCTGTTCGGCTCCTCCATCGGCGGCCAGATCTCCTGGCTGATCCCGGCCGCGCTGATCCTGCTCGTCGCGGGCCTGGTGGCCACGGGCAAGTACCGCCGGACCTCGGCGACCCGGGGCGCGTTCCTGGTGTGGGGCGGCGCACTGCTCACCACCATGCTGGTCTTCAGCTACATGCAGGGCATCTTCCACGAGTACTACACGGTCGCCCTCGCCCCCTACATCGCCCCGCTGGTCGGCATGGGCGCGACGCTGCTCTGGGAGAAGCGCGACAAGGCGTGGGCGTCGCTGACCCTGGCCGCCGCGATGACGGCGACCGCGGCCTGGGGGTACGTCCTGCTCAACCGCTCCTCCGACTACCTGCCTTGGCTCAAGTGGCTGGTTCTGGTCGGCGGTCTGACGGCGGCCCTCGGCCTGATCTTCGCCGGTCGGCTGGGACGCCGGCTGGCCCTGGGAGCGGCCGGGCTGGGCCTCGTCGCCGCGCTGGCCGGTCCTGCGGCGTACACCCTCACCACCGTGAACGAGGGGCACACCGGCTCGATCGTCACCGCCGGCCCCGCGGTCGCGGGCGGCCGGGGCGGCCCGGGCGGCGGCGGTGCTCCCGGCGGAGGCGGCTTCCCGGACGGCGGCCAGAACCCGCAGAACGGCAACGGCAATGCCCGAGGTCAGGGACAGGGTCAGCAGGGCAACGGCTTCCCCGGAGGCGGCCTCCCGGGCGGCGGCCAGAACCAGAACCAGCAGAACCAGAACCAGCAGAACGGAGACGGCGGCCGGATGGGCGGCATGGGCGGCGGCGGTGGCGTCGGCGGCCTGCTCAACGGCGCCGGCGTCAGCGCCGAGGCCAAGGAGTTGCTGGAGACCGACGCCGACCAGTACACCTGGGCCGCCGCGGCCATCGGCGCCCAGAACGCGGCGAGTTACCAGCTGTCCACCGGCGACCCGGTGATGGCCATCGGCGGCTTCAACGGGAGCGACCCGTCCCCGACCCTGGCCCAGTTCAAGCAGTACGTGGCGGACGGAAAGATCCACTACTTCATCGCCTCGGGCGGCATGGGCGGCAGCGGCGACGGCACCTCCTCCCGGATCACGTCCTGGGTCGAGGCCACCTTCAAGAAGGTCACGGTCGGTTCGACCACGTTCTACGACCTCACGCAGAAGGCGAGCGGCTGACACGAGCCCGACCGGACGAGGGCGGTGGCCGAAAGCCACCGCCCTTCGCCGTCCTCGCCGAAACTCCGTTGTACGCCGTATAAGGACTGTTCTACGGTGTACAGCATGACGACGTCCCCCCAGGAAACGGCCCTGCCGCACACCGCACCGGGCGGCCACCCCCAGCGCTGGCTGATCCTCGGTGTCATCTGCCTCGCGCAGCTCACCGTGCTGCTCGACAACACGATCCTCAACGTGGCCATCCCCTCGCTCACCCGCGAGATGGACGCCTCGACCGCCGATGTCCAGTGGATGATGAACGCGTACGCACTGGTGCAGTCCGGCCTGCTGCTCACCGCCGGGAACGCCGCCGACCGCTACGGCCGCAAGCTGCTGCTGATGTCCGGCCTCGCGATCTTCGGCCTGGGCTCGCTCGCGGCCGGACTCTCCCAGAGCCCCGGCCAGCTGATCGCGGCCCGGGCCGGCATGGGCGTCGGCGGGGCCCTGCTGATGACCACCATCCTCGCCGTGGTCGTGCAGATCTTCGACGACCAGGAGCGCGTGAAGGCCATCGCGCTCTGGTCGACGGTCAGTTCGCTCGGTTTCGCGGCCGGGCCGCTGATCGGCGGTGTGATGCTGAACCACTTCTGGTGGGGCGCGATCTTCCTGATCAACATTCCGGTCGCCCTGCTCGGCCTGGTCGCGGTCGCCGCACTGGTGCCGGAGTCCAAGCACAAGTCCGGTGACCGGCCCGACCTGCTCGGCGCGGTGCTCTCCACCATCGGCATGACGGCCGTGGTGTACGCGATCATCACCGGGCCCGAGCACGGCTGGACCTCCGCGCAGGTGCTGGTCTCGGCGCTGATCGGCGTGGTCGTGCTCGGTCTGTTCGTGCTGTGGGAGCTGCGGACCGAGCACCCGATGCTCGACATGCACTTCTTCCGCAACCAGAAGTTCGTGGGCGCGGTCGCGGGTGCGATCCTCGTGGCGTTCGGCATGACGGGGTCGCTGTTCCTGCTCACGCAGCACCTGCAGTTCGTGCTCGGCTACGAGCCGCTGGACGCCGGGCTGCGGACGGCGCCGCTGGCGCTGACCGTCGTCGCGCTCAATTTCACGGGGGTCGGGGCGAAGCTGGTCCTCAAGGCCGGAACCCCGGCGGCGATCACGCTCGGCATGACCCTGGTGTCCGCTGGGCTCGCGGCGATCGCGCTGCTCGGGGGCCACGGGTACGGGGGCATGCTGCTCGGGCTGATCGTGATGGGCGCGGGTGTGGCCCTGTCCATGCCGGCGATGGCCAACGCGATCATGGGTGCGATACCGCCGGAGAAGGCGGGTGTGGGAGCGGGGATCAACGGCACGCTCGCGGAGTTCGGCAACGGGCTGGGCGTCGCCGTCCTCGGTGCCGTGCTCAACTCCCGGTTCGCGTCGCTGGTCGCCGTGTCCGCGGCGTCGTTGCCGGCGGCGCTGGCGGCGGCCGACAGCGCCGAGGAGAAGGCGCGCATCTCCGACGCGTTCGCCTCCGGCCTGGAGACGAGTCAGTTGGTGGGGGCGGCTGCCGTGCTGGCGGGCGGGCTGGTCGCGGCGGCGTTGCTTCGACGTGCTGAGCGGGCAGAGTCCGCCTAGGAGCGCGGGGCTGCTCGTAGCGCGCGGGTGCGGGTTCGTCGTGGTTGATCGCGCTCACGCGGCGGAGCCGCACATTGACTCAGCCCCGCGCCCCTGAAAGGACAGCGCGTCTAGCATGAGCGGCGCTGAAAGATCGAGGAAGGTGCGCCATGGCGAAGGCAGCCGAGAAGGCCGCGCGGTCCAGTGTCTGGCTGGACGGCAAGGCGCACCGGCGGCGCGGTGGCGGGCAGCCCTCGGGGCTGGACCGGGACCGGATCATCGAGGTCACCGTGCGGCTGCTGGACGCCGAGGGGCTGGCCAAGTTCTCCATGCGGAGGCTCGCCGCCGAGCTGAACGTGACGGCGATGTCCGTCTACTGGTACGTCGACACCAAGGACGACCTGCTCGAACTCGCCCTCGACAAGGTCATGGGCGAGGTGCGGCTGCCCGATCCGGACTCCGGTGAGGACTGGCGGGACCAGGTGCGGGCCCTCGCCCGGGAGTACCGGACGCTGCTGGTGCGCCACCCCTGGGTGTCCGCGCTGGTCGGCGTCTTCCTCAACATCGGTCCCAACAACCTGGCGTTCTCACGGGTCGTGCAACGCGTCGTCCGCAGAACCGGGCTGCCCGCGAAACGCATGACGAGCACGATCTCGGCCGTCTTCCAGTTCGTCTACGGCTACGGCACCCTGGAGGGCCATCTCGCCTCCCGGGCCACCGCCGGCGGCATGAGCGTGGACGAGTACTTCCAGCATGCCCTGGACACCGTGACCGCCGCCCCGCAGGCCGCCGATGTCCTCCAGGAGTCCCGGGAGATCATGGCGGCGCGCGGCGGCGACACGGTCGCCGAGATGCTGGAGCGCGACTTCGAGTTCGCGCTGGAACTGCTGATCGCGGGCATCGAGGCGATGGTCGCCCGCGAGGGCGGAGCCCCCGGGAAGAGCTGACCTACTCCCCCTCCACCAGCCGCGCCGGGAACCCCCCGGTCGCCACCGGCCCCCACCGCTCCGGCGTGATCCGGATGATCGACTTGCCCTGCTTGAGCATGGCCGCGCGGTACTCGTCCCAGTCGGGGTGCTCCCCGGCGATGTTCAGGTAGTACTCCACGAGCGGTTCGACGGAGTCGGGGGAGTCGATGATCTCGGCCGTGCCGTCGATCTGCACCCAGGGGCCGTTCCAGTCGTCGCTGAGCACGAGCAGGCTCACGCGTGGGTCCCGCTTGGCGTTGCGGGTCTTGGCGCGCTCCGGGTAGGTGGAGACCACGATCCGGCCGGAGTCGTCGACACCGCAGGTCAGCGGGGAGCCCTGGGGGCCGCCGTCGGTCCGCCGGGTCAGCAGGATCGCGTGGTGCCGGGGGCGTACGAAGTCGAGCAACTCGTCCAGGGAGACACGGGTGTTCGTCGCGATGTTCGGTGCCATGTGCCGCAGCCTACGACGCCAGGGCCTCGGCGAGGTTGTCGTACACGGGGACGTCCCGGCGCAGGCCCGTCACCTCCAGGACGCGGCTCGTGGTCCCCTCCGGCCGGGCCACCAGACGCACCGCGGCCCCGGGGCGCAGCCGGCGCCGTACGTCGTTGATGAGGCGGATGCCCTGGGAGTCCATGAAAGAGGTCGTGGACAGGTCGAGGACGAGGATCTCCAGCCGGTCCCCACGGGCGCGGACCGCGGACATGAGGACGGGCAGCAGCTCCGCCGCGTTACAGAAGTCGATCTCGGCGGGCATCGTGAGGTGGACGCGACCGGGAAGGTCGCGCGGTTCTGTGGGATTCGTGAAGAAGGTCACGGCACTCACCTGGCAGACGTTCGTCCGGATTCCGGTAAGGCCGCTTCCTGACCCGTGGTGCCATTCCACCATGCGAGGGGCGGGTGGCGGAAGCGCCCCATGGCGGCGTCGGCCGGACGTCACTTGGAGGCAACCGAGCAGTTAGAGTGCTGTCCGTCCTGTGCTCGCAGTCGGGAATGTGCTGCGGAGCTCTCCTGCGCACGGCCGTTGGCCGTGCATGCCGAAGAGGTTCGTGGTGGCTGCGTCCGAGTTTCCTGATTTGCCCCGTTTTCCGGTCGGCTCCGAGCTGGCCGAAGCGCTGACGGTGGCGTCGCAGCAACTGCACGAGACCCTCACACCGCACAGCACGCTGCGCACCGCGGTCCGGCTGGCCGTGCATCTCATGCCGGGCGCCGAGCACGCCGGGATCTCCGTGATCGAGCGCGGCAACAAGATCCGCACGCTGGCCTGGACGGACGAGGTCGTGCGCTCCGCCGAGTCCCGGTACACCGGCCGCGAACAGCGCGGGCTGTGGGACCGGTTGTGGGAGAGCCCGGTCGCGCGGATAACGGACAGCGAGGCGGACGACGGCTGGGACGTGCTGGCGGCCCTGGGCCTGCGCTCGGCGCTGTCGCTGAGACTGCGCGCCGACCGGCGCCGGCTGACCGTCCTCACGGCCTACGCGCGCAAACCGGGCGCCTTCGACGAGGAGGCCACCCGCGTCGGCCGGCTGTTCAGCACGCACGTCAGCATCGCCCTGGACTCCGCGACGGTGCGCGAGCAGCTCACCGAGGCCATGCACACCAGGGACCTGATCGGCCAGGCCACCGGCATCCTCATGGAGCGTCAGGGCATCGACGCGACCGCTGCCTTCGAGAGCCTGGTGCGGGCCTCCCAGCGGGAGAACGTGAAGCTGCGCGATCTCGCCCGCCGGATCGTGAGTGCGCCCAACGCCCCCTGAAGTGTGAGGAATTACGTAGGTGGCGTGTATGACCGGTGACGGGATACCCGTACGGTCATGAGTTCCGAGACGTCCGACACGCTGGACCAGGCGATGGTGCGCAGCAGTGGTCTCGACACCCTGCTGCGCGATCTGACCGACCGCGCGGTGCAGGAAGTGCCCGGCGCCGACGCGTGCAGTATCACCGTGCGCCGCGCCGGTCGGCTGCTCACCCTGGCCGGCAGCGACGGCATGCCGAGCGGCCTGGACCTGCGCCAGTACGAGAACGGCTCGGGGCCCTGCGTCGACGCGGCCGAGACGGGTGAGGAGCAGTACGCCCCGGATCTGGCCGAGGAGTCGCGCTGGCCCTCGTACACGGAGTACGCGCTGTCCGCGGGCGTCCGCTGCGCGCTGGCGGTGCCGGTCGCCGTGGAGGGCGAGAGCGGCGCCGCGATCAACTTCTACGGGGTGCGGGCCGGTGCGCTGGGCACGGGCCGGGACCCGGCCCGTGCCTTCGCGGCCCGGTCGGGGGACGCGATCGACGTGGCGCTGCGGATCGAGCGCCGGCGTCAGTCGGCGGCCGATGTGCGCACCGCGCTGCTCTCCCGCAGCGTCATCGACCAGGCGATCGGCATCCTGATGGCCCGGGAGCGGATCGACGCGCGGATCGCGCTGGAGCGGCTGCGCCGGGCCTCGCAGGACCGGAACGTCAAGCTCCGGGACCTGTGCGGCCAGTTGGTGGCTAGGGTGTCCGCCCCGGACTCACGCCGCGGGAAGTGACTCGCCCTGCACGGCCTGGATGTCCAGCTCGACCTTGAGCGTCGTGCCGATGGCGGCGATGCCCGCTTGGAGGACCTGGTTGTAGTTCATCGCGAAGTCCTCGCGGTGCAGCTCGGTCGTCGCGCGGAACGCCGCCCGGGTGCCGCCCCACGGGTCCAGGCCCGTGCCGAGGTAGGCCAGATCGAGATCCACGGGCCGCACGACACCATGCATGCCCAGCTCCCCCCACACGGTCCACCGGTCGGACCCGGTCGCCGTCAGCCCGGTGGACCGGAAGGTGATCTCCGGGAACCGCTCGACATCGAGAAAGTCCGGCGACTTCAGGTGTCCGTCGCGCATGCCGTTGCCGGTGTCGATGGACGCGGCCCGGATCACCGCCTCCACCCGCGACTTGGTGACGTCGTCCGGGGCGATCTCGATCGAGCCGGAGAACTCCGTGAACCGGCCGTGCACGCTGGAGATGCCCAGGTGCTGGGCCACGGCGGCCACGCTGGAGTGCACCGGGTCGACGGTCCACGGCCCGGGCGGCGGCAGCTCGGTGCCGCCCTGCCGGGCCAGCGTCACCGAGCCGACCTCGGCCCGCCCTCCCCCACTCTCGGCTTCGCTCGAGCGGGAGGTGCCCCCAGCGGTCACGATCACGCTGGAGGCAGCGGGCGCATAACCCACCGCCGTGACGATGACGGTGTATGCCCCCGGCTCCAGCGGCGTCGCGTCCCGTACGGCGCCCTCCGCGTCGGCCTCGGCCCGCAGCACCTGCGCGCCGGTCATGTCCGCCACCGTGACGACCGCGTGCGACACGGCCCATCCGTCCCGGGTACGGATCCTCGCGGTCAGTCCCATCTCAGCTACTCCTCGGAAAGAAGCCGGCCCGCGACAGGGGGCGCACCTCCGCTCGGAGCGCGCCCACCCGTCGCGGGCCGGGGTCGTCGCTACTCGCCGGGGTGGGCGAGTTCGATGTCGTGGGCGTCTGTGCCGGCGCCCGTGACCGTCAGGGCGGTGGCCACCGGCGGGTAACCCGTGGCGATGACCGTGTACTCGCCGCCGTCCAGGTCGGTGAAGGCGTACGCCCCGTCCGTCCCGGTCGTTGCCGAGCCGACGACGTTGCCCGCCTGGTCGACCAGCGTGACCCGGGCGTCGGCCAGCGGGCCGTGCGGGGCGCGGACGACACCCTGGACGCGGGCGCCCGGGTCCAGGTCGATCTCGACCCGGGTGACCCCGGTGCCGCCCACCTCGACGGGCAGGGCGCGCGGCCGGTACCCGGCGGCGTTCACCGCGATGGTCACCGACCCCGGCACCAGCTCGGCGAAGGAGAACTCGCCCTGCTCACCCGTGGTGCCGTTGGCCAGCAGGTCCCCGCGCACATCCGTGACGATGACCATGGCGTCCTTGACCGGCTGCCCGCTCTCGGCGGCCCGCACCAGGCCGGTCAGCCCGCTGGTGCCGCTGAGCAGGATGTCGTAGGCGACCGGCTCGCCGTTCACCACGACCGTGGACGCCTGCGGCTGGAAGCCGTCGGCGGAGGCGATCAGCACGTACGAACCGGAGCCCGGGGCGTCCACCGCGTACGAGCCGTCGGCCTGCGCCACGGACCGGCCCAGCTGGCGCCCGGCCAGCGAGATCAGCGTGACGGCGGCCTGCGGCACCGGCGCCGACTCGTTCCCGCGGACGAAACCGCGGACCGGGACACCACCGGAGGTCTCCTCGGCACGCACCGCCGTGGCGACGGCGGCGAGCCGCTGCGTCCCCTCGGGCCCGGCCTCGTCGACGGCCTCGGTCTCGGCCACGGCCCAGCTCGGCACGGCCTTCTCCGCCTCGGTGGCCTCGACGGCGACCTCGGCCGGAACCACGGCCGGCGTCTCCGTGTCGGCGGCCTGCGCCAGCCCGCCCTTCGTCTTCAACGGGACCTCCTTGATGAACAGCGCCACCAGCAGCGCGAGCAGCGCCATCGGGGCCGAGTAGAGGAACACGTCCGCGACACCGTGGCCGTAGGCGCTCTCCACGACGGTGCGGATCGGCGCGGGCATCGTGCTCAGGTCGGGGATGCCGCCCCCGCCCGTGCCGGCGTGACCGAGGGCCGCGCCCTTGGGGCCGAGGTCGGCCAGGCCGTCCTTGACGTAGTCGGTGATCCGGGTGCCGAGGACGGCGCCCAGGGCGGAGACGCCCATCGCACCGCCGAGGGACCGGAAGAAGGTCACCGTGGAGCTGGCGGCACCCAGGTCGGCCGGCTCCACCTGGTTCTGCGTGCACAGCACCAGGTTCTGCATCATCATGCCGATGCCGAGACCCAGCAGCGCCATGAAGATCGCTATGTGCCAGTACTCGGTGTCGTACCGGATGGTGCCCAGCAGGCCGAGGCCCGCGGTCACCAGCACACCGCCGCCGATCAGCCACGCCTTCCAGCGGCCGGTCCGGGTGATGACCTGGCCGGAGACGGTGGAGGAGACGAACAGGCCCGCGATCATCGGGATCGTCATGACGCCGGACATCGTCGGCGACTTGTCCCGGGCAAGCTGGAAGTACTGGCTGAAGAAGACGGTCCCGGCGAACATCGCGACACCGACGAACAGGGAGGCCACGGAGGCCAGCGTGATGGTGCGGTTGCGGAACAGCCGCAGCGGGATGATCGGCTCGCTCGCCTTCGACTCCACGAGGACGAACAGCGCGAGCAGCACGAGCGATCCGCCGACCATGGCGTACGCCTGCCAGGACACCCAGTCGTACTTGTCACCGGCGAAGGTGACCCAGATCAGGAGCAGGCACACGGCCGCGGTGATCAGGAAGGCGCCGCCCCAGTCGACCTTGACCTTCCGCTTGACCACGGGCAGGTGCAGGGTCTTCTGCAGCACGATCAGGGCGATCACGGCGAAGGGCACGCCGACGTAGAAGCACCAGCGCCAGCCGAGCCAGTCGGTGTCGGTGATGACACCGCCGACCAGCGGGCCGCCGACCATGGCGGTGGCGAAGGTGGCGCCGAGGTAGCCGTTGTACCGGCCGCGCTCACGCGGCGAGATCATCGCCGCCATGATGATCTGGGCCAGCGCGGACAGACCGCCCATGCCGATGCCCTGGACCGCGCGGAAGGTGATGAGCATGCCCGGGTTCTGGGACATGCCGGCCGCCGCCGAACCGAGTACGAAGATGACCAGCGCGAACTGGATCAGCAGCTTCTTGGAGAACAGGTCGGCGAGCTTGCCCCACAGCGGAGTGGAGGCGGTCATCGTCAGCAGGGACGCGGTGACGACCCAGGTGTAGGCGCTCTGGCCGCCACCGAGGTCGCTGATGATCCGGGGCAGGGCGTTGGAGACGATCGTCGACGACAGGATCGCGACGAACATGCCGAGCAGAAGACCGGTGAGGGCCTCCATGATCTGCCGGTGCGTCATCGGAGCGCCGTCGCCGGAGGAGCCGTGGGAGCCTCCCCCGTGCTTGGCATGAGCCCGCACACCGGCTGGTGTGGTCGTTGCCATGGGCTTCCTTTTCTTATGTGCTTGCGGGTGTACGGGTGGTCTGGTCGAAAGCGGCCGGCGCGGCCCGGGTCCCGGGCCGGCAGTCGAAGCTCTCCCTCAGCCGCGCCATGAGGCTGGTGAGCTGGCCGACCTCTTCGTCGGTCCAGTCGCTCAGGCGCTCGGCGAGGACCTCGGTGGTCCGCCGGGACAGCTCGTCGAGCTGTGTGTGGCCCGCGGGTGTGAGGCGCAGGATGCGTGAGCGTTTGTCCGCGGGGTCGGGGGAGCGTTCGATCCAGCCCCGGTCCACGACGTGCGCGACGTGGCGGCTGGTGACCGACATGTCCACCGCCAGTAGCTCGGCGAGCTTGCTCATGCGCATGTCGCCGTGGCGGCCCAGCAGGGTCAGCACGGCCGCCGACCCGCCGGGGCACTCGGCGGGCATGATCCGTCCGAGCTCCCGCTTCACGGCGCCGAAGGCGCTGAACTGGCGGACCAGCTCTTCGTACTGCGCCTTTTCGGCCATGACGCCTCCCGCTTTCGTTGCTTAGGGCAACCATAGAAGCTATTGGTTGCTGCAGGCAAATAAAAGGGTTGTGTGCGGCATAAAAACTTGGCAAAGGCAAGTATTGCGGGAGTAAACGTGCAGGTGGCGTGGCCGTCGGTACGGGGCACTCGGCCTCAAACGGAACCTCAACCCCCACTTGGGGAGCCCCGCCGTTTTCGCTAGGGTCTCGGGCCATGGCTAACAACCAGGCCCCGCAGGGCAATCACGACCCCGCCGGCAGCACCCAGATGTTCCGCGCGTTCGTCGACGAGGCCCCGCAGGGCCGTCAGGCAGCGGCCTCCTCCAGCGGCGGCCCCCGCATCGGCCTCATCCTCGGCGTGATCGCCGCGGTAGCGATCGTCGCGGCGGTGGCCTGGCTGGCCCTGGCGTAACGCACACGGCTCGCCGTTGCTTTGCTGAGGCGGGGTGGGTCTGCGCCCCTGAGCAGCGGGGCACCCGGCGTTGCTGCTGAGGCGGGGTGGGTCCGCAGCCCGGCGTAGCGGGGTGCCGCTGCGCCCACCCGTGCCGCCCCCAGCGGCACGCATGCGCGCAGCGGGGGCGGCTCGCATGCCCGCGGCTGGGCGGTGCGCACGTCCGTAGCGGGGGCGCTACGCAGCCAGGCGGAGCGGGCGCCCGCGGCTGAGGCAGCCGCCGCGCGCCTGCGACGTAAGCGAGACCCGCCTCATGCGCGTGCGGCGCGAGCCGGGATTGAACCCGCGCTCGTGCGCGCGCGGCGCGAGTCGGGATGAGCCGGCACCCGTATGCCTGCGGTGCGAGCCGGGATGAAGCCCGCACCCAAAGCCCGTACGGCGCGAGCCACGACGCTCCCGCACCCGCGTGCGGCGAGAAGGGGTCGTGTCGGGGGGTGTCCGCCCGCAGCGGTTGGCGCGTCAACGGACGGTTAGTCGGTACGCAACCCCATCGCGCCGTTCCGAGGACGGACACCCCCCGGCGCGGCCCCGACCCACCACCGGCGAGAAGGCGAAGGCGCGCACCCCCACGGGCGTCCCGTTCAGGCACAGGCATACGGCGCGGCCCCGACCCACCACCGGCGAGAAGGCGAAGGCGCGCACCCCCACGGGCGTCCCGTTCAGGCACAGGCATACGGCGCGGCCCCGACTCACCGGCGTCAGGCGAGACGAACGCGCACCCCCACCGGCGCCCCGTTCAGGCACAGGCATACGGCGCGGCCCCAACAGCCGCGCCCCAGCCCTCCGTCAGGACTCCATCAGGACTCCGTCAGTCCGAGATCAGGCCTTCCCGGAGCTGCGCCAGCGTCCGGGTCAGCAGTCGGGAGACGTGCATCTGCGAGATGCCGACCTCCTCGCCGATCTGCGACTGCGTCATGTTCGCGAAGAAGCGCAGCATGATGATCCGCCGCTCCCGAGGTGGCAGCTTCGCCAGCAGCGGCTTCAGCGACTCCCGGTACTCCACACCCTCCAGCGCGGTGTCCTCGTACCCCAGCCGATCCGCCAGCGACCCCTCGCCACCGTCGTCCTCCGGCGCCGGCGAGTCCAGCGAGGACGCGGTGTACGCGTTCCCCACCGCCAGCCCGTCGACGACGTCCTCCTCGGACACCCCGAGCACCGCGGCCAGTTCGGTCACCGTCGGCGACCGGTCCAGCTTCTGCGAGAGCTCGTCACTCGCCTTGGTCAGCGCGAGCCGCAGCTCCTGCAGCCGGCGTGGCACCCGCACCGACCACGACGTGTCCCGGAAGAACCGCTTGATCTCCCCGACCACCGTCGGCATCGCGAACGTCGGGAACTCCACGCCCCGTTCGCAGTCGAACCGGTCGATCGCCTTGATCAGCCCGATCGTGCCGACCTGGACGATGTCCTCCATCGGCTCGTTCCGGGACCGGAACCGCGCGGCGGCGTACCGCACCAGCGGGAGATTGAGCTCGATGAGCGTGTCACGGACGTACGCACGCTCGGGGCTGTCCTCGTCGAGCGCGGCCAGCCGCAGGAACAGGGAGCGGGACAGGGTGCGGGTGTCGATGGCGCCCGCAGCCGGAAGGACCGGAACGGACTCGGCCGGGAGGGCCGGTGCGTCATCGATGGGGCCGAGTGAGTCGAGAGCATGGGGAGCTGTCTCGCTCTCCGTGAGCGTGAGCACCTTCGAGCTGCCCTGTTCTACGGACATGCCACCCCCTTTGGGTCGCGGGACGGTCGCGGCGAACGTCCCCGTCTGAGGAACGCAGCCTTCACCTGAATACCGGAGCCGAAGCTCCGGCAAACGCGCTTCCCGCAGAATGTCACATGTCGGCAACACGCTGTAGTGACATGTCGACATCTGAGACGCGAATCCGCCCTGCAAACAAGGGGTCTGACGGTCTTTCGGCTCTCAACTGTCGGGAACGGCCCTGATGAGCGATTCCCTCCCCGAGGTGACCTCTCGCTAACGTTTGCGGTTACGCGTCGATACGGTTCGCAGACCGCAATCTCTGGAAACTACGCGCGAGTAGCCGCGACACATGCATCTGCGAGACACCGAGCTCCGCACTGATCTGAGACTGCGTGAGATTGCTGTAGTACCGCAGCAGCAGGATCCGCTGCTCCCGCTCGGGCAGCTGGACGAGCAGGTGCCGTACGAGGTCCCGGTGCTCCACGCCGTCCAGCGCGGGATCCTCGTAGCCGAGCCGGTCCAGCAGCCCCGGCAGCCCGTCGCCCTCCTGGGCGGCCTCCAGGGAGGTCGCGTGGTACGACCGCCCGGCCTCGATGCAGGACAGCACCTCGTCCTCGGTGATGCGCAGCCGCTCGGCGATCTCGGAGGTCGTCGGGGTCCGCCCGAAGGAGGTCGTCAGGTCCTCCGTCGCGCTGTTCACCTGCACCCACAGCTCGTGCAGCCGGCGCGGCACATGGACGGTGCGGACATTGTCGCGGAAGTACCGCTTGATCTCGCCGACGACCGTCGGCATCGCGAACGTCGGGAACTGCACGCCCCGGTCCGGGTCGAAGCGGTCGATGGCGTTGATGAGCCCGATCGTGCCGACCTGGACGACGTCCTCCATCGGCTCGTTGCGGGAGCGGAACCGGGCGGCCGCGTAGCGCACGAGCGGGAGGTTGGCCTCGATGAGCGCCCCGCGCACGCGGTCGTGCTCCGGCGTGCCCGGCTGGAGCTCCTTGAGCTCCGCGAAGAGGACCTGCGTGAGCGCCCGGGTGTCGGCACCCCGGCTGCTCCGCTGGGGCGCAGCCGGAGCGGCCTCCACGGGCGCGGCCTGGGCAGGGGCTCCCTGGGCAGGGGCTCCCTGAGGGGCCGGTGCCTGATGAGGCGGAGGGGCTTGAGGAGCCGGCGCTGGAGGGGACGGTGCCTGAGGTGCGGTACTGGCCAGCACGGTCAACTCCACCTCGTCATCGTCAACTCATCCGTCAACTCTTCCATCAAAAGCGGTCATAGCATCACAAGACATGTGCACTGTGTGCAAGCACCCCATAACTACGTGTTGAGGGATGAACACCGCACAAATCAACTCACGCAACACAAGAGCCCCCTGTCGCAGCGACAGGGGGCCCGGAACGGCTGGGTTCGGAACGGTCAGAACTCGTAGTCCGCGATCACCCACGTGGCGAACTCGCGCCACAGTGCGACCCCCGCCTGATGGTCGGGGTGCTCCACGTACCGCCGCAGCGCGTCCGCGTCGTCGCAGGCCGAGTTGATGGCGAAGTCGTACGCGATGGGACGGTCGCTGACGTTCCAGCCGAGCTCCCAGAAGCGGAGCTCCGGGATCTTGTCGCCGAGCGCGCGGAAGGCTTCGACGCCGTTCACGACCCGTGGGTCGTCGCGCTCGACGCCCTCGTTGAGCTTGAAGAGCACCAGGTGGCGGATCATCACTTTCCTCCCTTGGCGACCCATGTGGCGAAGTCGCCGAGGGCCCCGGCGGCGTCCGAAACACCCTGGAATCCTATAAAGACGTAGTCGGCCGCCGTCTTCGGGTCCGTGATGATCACGTACAGCGCGAAGACCACGAGGGCGTAGACGGCGACCTTCTTCGCGTTCACCGCCATCGCGGCCTCCCCTGTCACTGGTGTCCCATGCAGCGCACATGATCGCACGAAGGGCCGATCGCACGAAGGGGCTGATCGCACGAAGGGGCTGATCGCACGAAGGGCCCCGCCTGACGACGGGGCCCTTCTGAAGCGGTAGCGGAGGGATTTGAACCCTCGGTGACTTGCGCCACACTCGCTTTCGAGGCGAGCTCCTTCGGCCGCTCGGACACGCTACCGAGGGAGACCTTACAGCAAGGTGCCGCATGCTTTGAAATCGGTATTCAGCGACCGCGGAAGAACGCGGTGAGCAGTCCCGCGCACTCCTCGGCCAGCACGCCCTCGATCACCTCGGGGCGGTGGTTGAGCCGCCGATCGCGGACGAGGTCCCAGAGCGATCCGACCGCGCCGGCCTTCTCGTCGCGGGCGCCGTAGACGAGCCGGTCGACGCGGGACTGCTGGATCGCGCCCGCGCACATCGTGCAGGGCTCCAGCGTCACGACGAGGGTGCAGCCGGCGAGCCGCCACGTGCCGAGGGCGGCCGCGGCCCGCCGCAGGGCGAGGAGCTCCGCGTGGGCCGTCGGATCGCCATCGGCCTCGCGCTCGTTGTGCCCGACCGCGAGCACGGTCGTGCCGTCCGGCGCCAGCACAACGGCCCCGACGGGCACGTCCCCGCCCCGAACGGCCTCGGCGGCCTCACCCAGGGCGATCCGCATCGCGGCCCGCCAGGGATCCCGAACGGGATCAGGCGGGCTCGCGGAGCCCCGGTCCGGCGAACCCGCGGACGCGGGATCGGGCGGGCTTGCGGGGGCCTGATCTTGCGAATCCGCAGGACCGGGATCGGGCGGGCTCGCTGGTACCTGGTCCGGCGAACCCGCGGGGACGGGGTACGCCGGACTCGCAGGGGTCTGATCTTGCGAATCTGCCGGGCCCTGATCCTGCGAGCCCGCGGGAATGGAATCCGGCGCGCTCGCGGAGCCCTGGTCCGGCGTACCCCCGGAGGCGGGATGCGCCGTGCTCGCGGGGCCCTGGTCCGGCGAACCGCCGGAAGCGGGATGCGCCGGACTCGCGGAGCCCTGATCCGGCGAGCCCTCAGGCCCCTGTAGCGGCGAACCCCCGGGCCCCTGAACCCGCGAACCCTCGGGGACCGGACCCCGCGAGCCCTCGGGGACCGGACCCCGCGAGCCCTCGGGGACCGGACCCCGCGAACCCCCGGGTACCGGACCCTGCGGACTCATGGGTACCGGACCCTGCGGACTCGTGGGGCCCTGATCTTGCGAACCCGCGGGAACAGGATCCGGTGGGCCCGCTGCGGCGCGACCGGTCAGCGGACGGTCTCCAGGGTTTCCGAGGCGCCCAGGGACTCGGCGATCTCGGTGACGGCGTCCGTCGACATCAGGCGCAGTTCCTTCTCGCTCACGCCGAGGTCGTCCAGGATCAGGGCGTCGCCGACCGGGCCGTGCGGCACGTCGGCGGCGCCGGCGGTCCCGGCGCCGGCCTCGGCATCGTCGTCGTCCTCGTCGGATTCACCGTCCTCGGTGCCGTCGAGGTCGAGGGCGTCGAGGACATCCCCGTCATCCGGATCGCGGCCGAGCAGCTCGTCGGTGAGGAGGATCTCGCCGTAGCTGCTGCGGGCAGCGGCGGCGGCGTCCGAGACGTAGATGCGAGGGTCCTCCTCGCCGTCCACGCGGACCACGCCGAACCAGGCGTCCTCCTGCTCGATGAGCACGAGCACCGTGTCCTCGTCGGGGGAGGCTTCACGGGCCAGGTCGGCGAGATCCGACAGGGTTTCCACATCGTCGAGCTCTGTGTCGCTCGCTTCCCACCCGTCTTCGGTGCGCGCGAGCAGTGCGGCGAAGTACACCGTGACTCTCCCACTGGTCATAGGCGTGCCGGTTGGGGGTCCCCCCGGCGGAGGTTACGGGCGGGGAGTGCTCGTCCGAGCCCCACCCACTCGGAATCGTGGCAGAAACAAGGCGTTCAGGGGACGTCTTCGGCTCCCTGTGTTGGGCAGTTCTGTTCGCACGCCCGTTGCCACCACCTGCGGATCGTACGCGGCTTTACCCCGCTGCACGCACGGTCAACCACGACAACCTCCGCGCGGTTCGTGATCTTTGCCGGAGGTTTCCGCACCGGTTTCCTACCAGCGGAAGGTGCGCATGCGCATGGCGTGGCGCAGCCGGGCCGTCTTGGCGCGGCGCGGCTGGACGCGGTCGCGCAGCTCCCGGGCCTCGGCCAGATCGCGCAGGAACCGGGCGCGACGCCGGCGGCGCTCGGCGTCGGACTCGTCGGTCCCGTCCGTCTGGTCGGGCTCCGGGCCCGCCCCCGGCCGTATGCGCGGCGACGGATCGTCTCGGAAATCCCGGTCGGGCATCTGGTTCACCACCCCCAGTCCGTCTTTCCCACCTTCCCCCGGACGGGCGGTTTGACGCCAGCCTTCGGGTGACGGCCGGACGGCGACCTTGCCGTGCGGCCCGCGGCACCCCGCCCGGTTAATGTTGTGGACATGCGTCTCCACGTCGTCGACCACCCTCTGGTCGCCCACAAACTCACCACGCTGCGCGACCAGCGCACCGACTCCGCGACCTTCCGCCGTCTCGCCGACGAGCTGGTCACCCTGCTCGCCTACGAGGCCACGCGTGACGTGCGCACCGAACAGGTCGACATCCAGACGCCGGTCGAGCGGACCACGGGTGTCAAGCTGTCCCACCCGCGGCCACTGGTGGTGCCGATCCTGCGGGCCGGCCTCGGCATGCTGGACGGCATGGTCCGGCTGCTGCCGACCGCCGAGGTGGGCTTCCTCGGCATGATCCGCAACGAGGAGACGCTGCAGGCCTCCACGTACGCGACGCGGATGCCGGAGGACCTGTCGGGGCGTCAGGTGTATGTGCTCGACCCGATGCTCGCCACCGGCGGCACGCTGGTCGCGGCGATCCAGGAGCTGATCCGGCGCGGCGCCGACGACGTGACCGCCGTGGTGCTGCTGGCCGCCCCCGAGGGCGTCGAGATCATGGAGCGCGAGCTGGCCGGCACGCCGGTGACGGTCGTGACCGCCTCGGTCGACGAGCGGCTGAACGAGCACGGCTACATCGTGCCGGGCCTCGGCGACGCGGGGGACCGGATGTACGGGGCGGCCGAGTAATTCCCCCGGGGCCTGGCGACAGGCCCTAGCAGCCCTTCTTCGTCGTGGGCGCCGGCTCGGGCCTGGCCAGCTTGGTCAGCGCCCGGTCGGCGTCCTGCTGTTTGGCCAGCTCCTTGAAGCCGTCCCCGATGACGAGGTCGACGGTTGCGCCCTTACGGGCTGCCTCGGTACGCCGTTCGGCCCCCGGGAGCTGGGTGCCGAGCACGGGCAGCGCGGTGTCGAGGGCGGTGGCGGGGCCGAGGAGCAGGCCGGTGCCCTTGACCTTCTTGTCGTACTGCTTGGTCGCGTTGCCCACGTCGCCGATCTTGAAGCCGCGCTTCTTCAGCTCGTCGGCGGTCTTCTTCGCCAGTCCGCCGCGGGTGGTGGCGTTGAGCACGTTGACGGTGATCGTGCGCGGCTCGGGCAGGGGCTTGGCGCTGGGCGAGGGGCTCGCCTTGGTCTTGACGCCGCAGTCCGTGCCGTCTCCGGCCGCCGAAGCCTTTCTGCCGCCACCGGTGAAGACGTCGATGAGCTGCAGCGTGCCCCAGCCACCCACGCCGAGGACGACGACGGACGCGACGGTCAGGCCGACGAGCCTGCCGCGCCGCCGGGGCCGGCGCATCTTGGGGTACTTGTTGCCCGTGATGCGGTACTTGCCGCCCATGCCGGGGGGAGTCAGCATGCTCATGAGTGCAGCGTAGTGCGCCCGGGCGACGATGCCTACTAGATGATCATTCGACATCGCCCAGACGGATCAGACGAACCCCGAAAGGGCCAACCCGCTATCGCGGCGGGGATCAGTCGAGCTCGAGCACGCGCGCGTGCAGCACCTGACGCTGCTGGAGCGCCGCCCGCACCGCGCGGTGCAGCCCGTCCTCCAGGTACAGGTCGCCCTGCCACTTCACGACGTGCGCGAAGAGGTCGCCGTAGAACGTGGAGTCCTCGGCGAGCAGTGTTTCCAGATCGAGCTGACCCTTGGTCGTCACGAGCTGATCGAGGCGGACCGGGCGCGGCGCGACGTCCGCCCACTGCCGGGTGCTTTCCCGGCCGTGGTCGGGGTACGGCCGGCCGTTTCCGATGCGCTTGAAGATCACACGGAAAGCCTACCGGTCAAGACCTTCCGGGCGCAGCCATGGCGAGCGAGTGCGACGCTGAAAAAATCAATACAAGGCGGTACGAACCCGGAACAGGTGCGTGAACATGCCGGATCGCGAGACCCTGCCGTCGGCGCCGGCCCCGGAAGTGTCCGAGCGTGCCGCCGCCCTCCCCCAGGACGCGTTGCGGATCGCATCCGGCTACGCGTTCACCGGCCCGGCCCTCCATCTGGGTGCCCTGCTGTGGGACGGGCAGTGCCTGCCGGACGCGCAGATCCGGATGCCGCCGGCGATGCTCAACCCGCCACGTCGGCGTACGAGCGGCTGGAGCGCGGGCGGGGTGCGAAGGGGCCCGACGAGATGCTGGAGGCCGCGCCCCGGGAACCTCGGGGTTCCCGAGAACCCGGGGAACCGCGGGAACCGCGAAGAGGAACGGCAGTCCGCTGTGGAGCAGGTGGTCGGGAGCGGGGTGTTCCAGTCTCTGGCCCCGGTCGGTGGGGACGCAGATCGGACGGGAGATCACGAGATCGCTGTTCGGCACGGCACGGCTCGGCGGTCGGGGCGGCGGAGGCGGTAGGCGGGAGGCGAGGGCCTGCGGTCGTCCGAGCCATCAGGCCTTCGGCGTGCTCGGGTCCGGGTCCTCGGGCCGGCGGAGTTGTCAGGTCGCTTGAGAGCGCTCAGGTCCTTGAACTCCTCAGGCCGGCGGAGGCGTCCGTGTGCCTCCGCCGGGCGTGGGCCTCAGCCGCGGTTGCCTCTCGCTCCCTTCGAGGGCTGCTGCGGCTTCCGCGTGTCGGGCTCGGGGTGGGGCTTGGGAGTGCTGCGGGCGGCCTCCGCACGCAGGAGGGCGCGCAGGACGGCGTAAGGGTCTTGAAGCATGGCTGGTTCCTCGTCGTTCCTCGTCGTACTGGTTCCGTGCGGGACGGACGGACCGGGGCGGGTCCGTCCTGTCAGCAGCGCAGGACCTCGGAACGCAGGGGGCGAGGGTCGAGCGGCGGGTTCGGCGGTACGGGAACCGGGTGCTGTGCGGTGGACGCGGGCCCGGGGCCCGGGACCGTGGCAGGGCTCAGCGGTACGGCGGCGGTACGGCGGGCGGCTCTGGCCGGTGGGCGCAGGGCGGTGTCGAGGAGGTCGCACTCGACGGTTGTGGTCTCGCCGGGGACACCGGCCGTCCACCCCGTGTGGGCCTCCGCGTGTGCGCCCGGCACGAGCAGGGCGAGCAGCAGGACGAGCACCCGTAGCCAGGCGTGTCGACGCGGGCTGCGGGGGGCCGGCTGCGGTGCGGAGGCCACGGGAGGTCACTCCCCGCCGCGGCCACGCCGTTCATCCCGCCTGCTGCGAGATCCGCCCGTCCGGTCCATGCCGGTGTCCGGGACGCGGTGGCTCTCCGCGGAGGGACCCGGGCCGTGCGGGTCGGAGGGCCAGGGGTCCTGCCGCCCGGGCCGTGCGGTCCGTTCGCGAGGGCCGGTGGCCCGGAGCGCCTTAGGCGCCTGGGGGTCGTACGGCCAGTGGTCCGGGGCCACGGGCGGCGTGCTGCCGTGCCGTTCGTGCTGGTCACGGGAGTGGGGACCGTTCGGGCCCGGGCCCTGCCGGACGGGGGGTTCCAGACCCAGGGGCGCGTGCTCGCGGTCGGTGTCATGCTCCCGGCCCCGGGGGGAGCCGCTCGGTGGCTCGGCCATGGTTCATGCTCGGCCCCGGCCCGAGGGGCTCGCCACCTGGGCCGGGCCAGGCGGACGACAGGCGCGAGGCCACGGACACGGCCGGGCGGTCCCGGCCTGGCGGTAACGGCTGGGCGGACAGGGTCGAGTGGTCAGGGCCGAGGGGGCGCGGCCGGGCAGTCACGGCCCAGGGGTCACAGCCGGGCAGCCGCGGCCGAGGGGGCACGGCCGGGTCATGAGAGAGCGGAAGCAGCCTGGCGGTAAGGGCTGGGCGGACAGAGTCGAGTGGTTACGGCCGGGCAGTCACGGCCAGGTGGTCATGGCCGGGCAGTCACGGCCGAGCGGACGGGGTCGAGTGGTCACAGCCGGTCGGTCACAGCCTGGCGGACAGGGCCGAGCGGACGCAGCCTGGCAGTCATGGCTGAGCGGTCACGGCTCAGCGGACGCAGCCTGGCAACACGGCCGAGCAGTCACAGCCCGGCGGTCACGGCTGAGCGGTTATGGCCGAGCAGACAGGGCCGAGCCGACAGGGCTTGGTGCACACGGCCAAGCGGACGCAGCCTGGCAGTCACGGCCGAGCTGACACGGCTCCGGGGTCACTGCTACTTGCCGGAGGCCGTGGCGGTCACCGCCGAGCACACACGGCCGAGCTGACACGGCCCCGGAGTCACCCGAGTCACTGCTACTTGCCGGAGGCCTTCGCCGCCGCCTTCATCTCCTGCTTGTGCGCCCTGACCTTGACCAGGGACTCGGGCCCCGTGATGTCGGCGACCGAGCGGAAGGAGTCCGGCTCGCCGTAGGCGCCCGCCGCCTCCCGCCAGCCGGTGGGCCGGACCCCGAGCTGCTTGCCGAGCAGGGCGAGGAAGATCTGGGCCTTCTGCTTGCCGAAGCCGGGCAGTTCGGCGAGCCGCTTCAGCAGGTCCTTGCCGGTGGCGACATCCTTCCAGACGGCCTCGGCGTCACCGTCGTAGTGCTCGACGAGGTACTGGCACAGCTGCTGGATCCGCTTGGCCATGGAACCCGGGTAGCGGTGCACCGCAGGCTTCTGGGACAGCAGCGCGGCGAAGGCTTCCGGCTCGTGCGCGGCGATCTCGTGCGCGTCCAGGTCGTCCGTGCCGAGCCGCTGGGCGATCGTCGCCGGGCCCTTGAACGCCCACTCCATCGGTACCTGCTGGTCCAGCAGCATGCCGACCAGCGCGGCGAGCGGGCTGCGGCCGAGCAGCGCGTCGGCCTCGGGATCCTGGGCGAGGTGAAGAGTGACGTCCATGCCCCGATCATCCCCCGGGGCGGTCCGTCCCGCTGCTCAGGTGGCCCGCCAGTAGCCCAGCGCGTGCACCCGCTGCTTGGGCAGGCCCAGTTCCTTGCGGACGTAGGCCGTCAGGGCCCGGGTCGTCACCGTGTCGCAGGCGATCCAGACGTAGGGGTCGGCCGTGCCCTGGAGCAGGCCGGGCAGCTCCGACTTCACGCGGTCGACAAGGTGGGCGCCGGAGTCCTGGCGCGGCACCTTGCGCAGTTCGTGCCGGTCCGGGTCGGTGCGGAACGGCAGGTCGTCGTCGCCCTCGAACCAGACGGTGGCCGGGGCGGAACCCAGGGCGTCCAGAAGGGAGTTGATGGCCGGCAGCGAGGCCGGGTCGCCCACGGCGAAGACGTGCGAGGGCGCGGGGTCCGGGTGCTCGAAGCCGGTGCCCTGGACGGTCGCCTCGATGGTGTCGCCCGGCTTCGCCGCCCTGGCCCAGTCGCTGGCGCACCCCTCGTGCAGGGCGAACTCCAGGCCGAAGGTGCCGGCCTCGGCGTCCGGGTCGACCAGGGTGTAGGCGCGCTGGTGCGGCTTGCCCGCGTTGTCGAACCACAGCCGTACCCACATGGTGGGGTGCACTCCGGTGGCGGCCAGCAGACCGCCGTCGGTGAAGCGCAGCCGCCGGTACTCCGGGGTGACGTCCTCGACCTCCGTCACCGTGAACTCGAAGTCCTTGCCGCGCATCAGTTTGAGGACCGCGCCCTCCCAACCCCGCCCCTGCCCCATCGCTTTCCCGCCCCTTCGCGTACGATTCCGGCCACAGTCTGGACTTAGGCAAGCCTAACCTAAAGGGAAGAGGGGGCGCAGCGTGGCCACCGAGATCTACCGTGACGCCTGGGGCATTCCGCACCTGCGCGCGGGCAGCGCGGCCGAACTCGCCCATGCGCAGGGCCTCGTCACCGCCCGCGACCGGGCCTGGCAGCTGGAGGTCGAGCGTCACCGGGCGCAGGGCACCTCGGCGTCCTTCCTCGGCGCGAGCGCCCTGGCCTGGGACCGGTTCGCGAGACGGGCCAGAGTCGACGACACCGCGCGACGCTGCTTCGCGGACCTGGAGAGACGGGACCCCGGGACGGCGCGATGGGTGCGCGCGTACGTCGACGGGGTCAACGTGGGTCTGGCCGACAGCACCGCCCCCGAGTTCGCCCGCACCGGTCTCACCCCGGGCCGCTGGGAACCCTGGACCCCGCTCGGCGTCTGGCTCGCCACCCACATCCTCTTCGCCGGGTTCCCGGCCAAGCTCTGGCGCGAGCAGGTCGCCGCGCACCTGGGCGCGGACGCCATCGGCCTCTTCGCCACCGACGGCCCCGGCACCTCCGGCAGCAACGGCTGGCTGATCGGCGGTGAGCGGACGGTCACCGGGCAGGCCGTGATCGCCGGCGACCCCCACCGCTGGATCGAGGACCCGGGCGTCTACCAGCAGATCCACCTGTCCTGCCCCGAGTTCGACGTCGTGGGCCTGGCTGTACCCGGTGTCCCCGGCATCGCCCACTTCGGGCACACCGGCTCGGTCGCCTGGGCCATCACCAACGCCATGGCGGACTACCAGGACCTCTACCGGGAGCGGC
>NZ_JAIGQA010000106.1:0-28675 GCF_019733245.1 Streptomyces sp. WAC04114 | reverse complement strand
GCCTTCGCCCGCGCCTCGGCCCCGCTTCCCCGGCCCCCGGCCCCCGGCACGGGACCGTTGTGGACCGCCGTGCCCGGCCTGGAGGGCCGACGGGCACTGGAGCGGGCGCTGCGCCCGTTGCGCCGTACGGTGACGTCCGCGCACAGCCGGGAGCTCGACGAGGAGCGGACCGCCGAGGCCCTGGTGGAGGCCGAACCCCGGCTGCCCTGCTACCGCCCGGGCCGTGAGCGTTGGCTGGATCTGGTGCTGGTCGTGGATGCCGGGGCCTCGATGGCCGCCTGGCGGCACACCGTGACCGAATTCGCCCGCTTGCTGAACGGTCTCGGCGCGCTCCGCACCCTCAGCATCCGGCTGCTCAGCGCCGACCAGGAGGGGGACGAGGAACTGCGTCTGCACGGACTCGGCCCGGCCGGCGCCGAGTACGCCCTCCCGGCGCCCGCGCTGCCACCCCGGCGGCGGGCCGTCATGGTGCTCACCGACGGAGGGGGAGCCGCATGGCGGAGCGGTGCGGCCCAACGGCTCATCACTCGATGGGGTGAACGTGTCCCGGTCGTCGTCGCCCATCTGCTCCCCCACCGCAACTGGTACCGCACCTGGATCGCCACCCATCGTTGCCGTGTCCGTACCACCGGGCCCCTCCCGTGCGGCCCGAGCTGCACGGCGAGCGTGACCGGCGCGGGCAGCACCGTGGAGTCGGCCGTGCCCGTCATCGAACTCACTCCGCGATGGCTGGCGCGCTGGGCGCAGCTGCTGACGGGAGACAGCGGCGACTGGCCGGGGGCGCGCGTGCTGCTCACGGAGAACGGCACGGAGGACGACGATCCGGGGCCGGACGAGGCCTTCCTCCCGGGCCGTCCCCCGACGCCGGCCGCCCGCGTCCTCGAGTTCCGCGCCGGCGCCTCCCCCGCGGCCTTCCGGCTGGCCCAGCACCTCGCGGTCGCGCCGCTGGACCTCGCCGTGATGGAGACGGTCCAGCACCTCACCCAACCGGGTTCACGCCCCGCCCACATGGCCGAGGTCCTCAGCTCGGGGCTGCTCGTCACCCAGGGCGGCCCACCGTCCGTCGACCCCTTCGACACGGCCGCACAGCAGTACGCGTTCCTGCCGGGCGTGGCCGAGGAACTTCTCGCCACGAGCGGGCGGTCCACCACCGCCGAGGTGATGCTGCACGTCATCACCCGCCTCGCGGCGACGGTCCCCGAGATGCGGGACCTCGCCCAGGTGCTCACCACCCCCTGGGCGGAGCGGCCGGTGACGGTACCGGAGGAGTCGGCCGGCGACTTCGCTTCGTTCATACGTGCACTGCGGGCACTGTCGGGGCCGTACCGGCCGTGGGCCGACCGATTGAGCGAGCGCGTTGAGGGCTTTGCGACACAGGACATCGACGCTGGTCCACTACAATTTGCGGGGTCATCCATGCCCGAAGAACCTGTGTCAGACCCGCGTTCAAAAACGGTCAAAGAACAGCAATCGCGGGCCGTTCCCGAACACGTGACACCGATGCCCGAAGGACAGGCAACGGCGGACAGAGGAGAGCCAGGTTCGATGAACGACGCATACGTACGCACGCTGGGGCCGGTTGAGCGGGCTATCGCCGAACGGCGCAAGGCGGGCAGCCCCCCACCCGTTTGGGGTAATGTTCCGCCTCGGAACGTTAATTTCACCGGACGGGTCCTCGCTCTCCAGGACCTGCACACACGCCTGACTCAGGGCACGACGGCGATTTTACCTGAAGCGCTGCACGGCATGGGCGGCGTCGGCAAGTCCCAAATTGCCATCGAATACGCATACCGTCATAGTTCCGACTATGACATCGTTTGGTGGATCCCCGCCGAACAACCGGCCCAAATCCGTGCCGCCTTCGTGGACCTGGCGCAACGCCTGCGGCTGCCCACCAGCGCCGAGGCCAACACGGCGGTTCCAGCTGTCCTGGAAGCCCTTCGCCTGGGCAAGCCTTACCTCAACTGGCTCCTGGTCTTTGACAACGCCGAAAGCCCGGAAACAGTCACCCCCTTCTTCCCCCAAGGCGGCACCGGCCGGATTCTCGTAACTTCCCGAAACGGACAATGGGTCAACATGGCACGGACCATCGAGGTGGATGTCTTCGCGCGCGAGGAAAGCATCGAGCTATTGCGGCGGCGAGGACCGGAACTCACCGACGAAAAAGCGAATCGACTGTCCGAGGCGCTCGGCGACCTACCCCTGGCCATCGAACAAGCCGCCGTCTGGCTCACCGAAACAGGTATGCCCGCTGAAGAATACCTCGAACTCTTCGAAGGGAAACGGGAAGAGTTCGTCAGCCGTCGCGCGGAGTTGCTTGAACTCGCCCCACCGATGGACTACCAATTGCCCGTCGCAGCGGCCTGGAATGTCTCGCTGGACCGCCTCAAGGACACCAACCCGGGCGCGCTCCAACTCCTCCAGGTGTGCTCCTATTTCGCGCCGGAGCCGGTCTCCCGCAGCCTTTTCATGGCAGGGCGGAACGCCAACCTGCCCGGCCTGCTCGGCCAGGTGCTCAGCGACCCCATCCGCCTCGGTCAGGCCCTGCGCGAGGTCAACCGCTACGCGTTGGCCCGCATCGACCACCGCACGAGCACCATCCAGCTGCACCGCCTCGTCCAGGCGGTACTCATCGACCAGATGACGGCCGAAGAGCGCGCGTCGATGCGCGAGGCGGCTCATCTGCTGCTCGCGGGGGGCGACCCGGGTGAACCGGGAGTGACCGCGAACTGGCCCCGGTACGCCGAACTGCTACCGCACATCCGGGCGTCCCGAGCGGTCGAGTGCGACAACCACTGGGTTCGGAACCTCGTCGTCAACACCGTCACGTACCTCTTCACCTGGGGTGACCACGACGCCTGCCTGGATCTCGCCCAGGACGCGCTGCGGACCTGGCGAGACAGCATCGGCCCCGACGACGCCCAGACGCTGACCGTGGCCCGCTACTGCGGACACGTCCTACGCTCGCTCGGGCGCTACTCCGAAGCGGCCCAGCTCGACGAGGACAGCCTGGAACGCCGCCGCAGGACGGTCGGCGACACCCACGAGGACACCCTGCTCGCGGCCCGGGCCGTCGCCGTGGACCTGCGCGCGGCCGGGGACTTCGCCTCGTCCGCCAAGCTCAACAAGGAGACCTACGAACAGGCGGTGCGCTCCTTCGGGGACCGCGATCCGATGGCGATCGCGGCCGCACTGGACTACGGAACGGCGCTGCGCCTCACGGGGGACTTCACCACCGCCCGGGACCTCGACGCGGTCAATCTCCAGCTCGCGGTCGACGTACTCGGCGAAGACAGTCTGAACACCATGATGCTCGTCAGCCTGCTCGCGGTGGACCTCAGAGAATGCGGCGACTACGTGGGTGCCTGCGAAATGCAGGAGAACAACTCGATCCGCTTCGAAAGGCTGGCCGGCAGCGAGACCCCCATCACCCTGATGGCGTTGCGCCACCTCGGCGAGGCACGCCGCAAGGCCGGCGACCACGAAGGCGGACTCTCGGCCTGCCTCGAAGCGTGGGAGCGCAGCCAGCGCCGCTACGGTGACACCCACCTCAACACCCTGTCCGCCGCGTCGAGTCTGGTGATCGCCCAACGCCAGGCGGATCGTCTGGACGAGTCCGTGGACCTGGGCAGGAAGACCCTGGACCAGTTGAGGGGGAGCCTCGGGGAGAGTCACCCGTTCACCTTCGGGGTCATGACGAACCTCGCGATCTCGCTGCGCCGCAAGGAACGGACCGAAGAAGCGGTGGCCTTGAACAGGCAGGCTTACGACGGGCTGGTCGGCACCGTGGGCCTGAACCACCCCTACACCCTCGCCGTCGCCGTCAACCTGGCCAGTGACCTGTTCACACTGGGAGACCCGCAGGCCGCAGCCGAGAGGGACGAGGACACACTGCGGCGTACCACTCAGGAACTCGGCGAGTCGCACCCGATGACCCTGGCTTGCGCGCTCAACCTCGCTGCCGACCTGCGTGTGCTGGGCCGGGCCAACAGGGCCGAGACCCTGTACGCCGCGACGCTGACGTCCTTGCGGCAGGTGCTTGGCCAGGAGCATCCGGCCACAACGGCCGCCACCAGGGGCGACCGGGCCGACTGCGACGCGGAGGTGTACCAGATCTGAACGTACGTCACCTCAGGCGGGGCGGTGACACGGTCACCGCCTCCTGCGGGTGCGGCCCGCCGATCCAGCCTGCCAGGGCGAACGGGTCCGCCGACGCTCCCTGGTCGGCGAGCCGCAGATACACGGCCCGCACCAACTCGGGCCGGCCCAGCAGCGCGGCCGCGGCGGAGGTGTCCCCGCGGCCCTCGGCTGCCAGGCCGAGACCTATCCAGGGACTCGACTCCTCGGGGCGGGCCATCACCTGCCGCCGGTAGTCGCGCAGGGCCGTGTCGAAGTCGCCGTCGAGCAGAGCGATGTCCGCCGAGGTGACACCCAGCGAATCCGGATGGCGACGCGACCAGGCGAGTCTCTGCGGGTCCTCCCAGCGCAGTCTCACCAGCTCGGACCGCACCGCCTTCTCCCGGGGCAGCACGTCGGCTCGCACGACCAGGTCCCCGACCTCCGGGCCCCTCGTCCGCACGCCGTCCTTCCAGCACTCGGCCAACGGTCCCACGTCCGACCGCGACGGCCGACCGTTCCGCAGCCGCCACATGCCGAGATGGTCCGCGGCGACCAGGGCGGCGTCCGACTCGACCTGCGCCGGGAGTTCCTCCTGGTACCAGCGGACCAGGTTCTCCCGCATGGAGGTAACGAACAGCGTGCCCAGCTCGGTCAGTTCGCCGGAGGCCAGAAGGTCGTCCACTACGGCGAGGGTGCTGCGTCGCCACAACGCGTAGGCGAATCGCGCCCGAAGAGCGTCCTGTCCCGACGCCGTCGGGTGGAACCGGCGCCAGAAGTCGACGATGCCCAGGTAGGCGTACGCGCCCTGGAGCAGGCCCGAGACCGGGCGCGGGTCCAGACGCCACGGCGCGTAGTGCAGCGCGCCTTCTGCTTCCCGGGACAGGGTGACCATGTCCAGCAGGGCCCCCAGTTTGATGTGTTGGAACTCGTGTACGAGGCTGACGGCCAGAGTCGTGGCGTCCAGAGGCAGCTGCATCATCGCGCTGCCGAAGGACTCGGGCGAGGTGACGCTGTAGGGTTCCCCGCTCATGACGGCTTCCAGAGGGACGAGAGAGCGGATCGCTTGCGCGAGCGCACCGGCGGTGCCGGGATGGCTGCGGACCAGCGTCTCCCAGGCCTGCTCGGTCAGAGCCTGCCATCGATTCCGGCTCTGCGTGGTCTGCGGGGCCGGCTCCCGTCCCGCCACGAAGGAGGCGTAGGGGTCGGTGTCGTCCAGGACGAGTCGGAGACTGTGCCCGCCATGCACGGCCTCGACCCGTGGAAGCGGTCGCCAGCCGTCCGTCGGCGACTCAAGGGAATCCGGCAGCAGCACGCAGGCCCCCCAGGACGAGACGACGGCCACGCAGCCGGCTCCGCGGCCCGTCCCGTACAAGGTCGCGACGTAAGGTCGCGTGGCGTCGGCGCCGGTCCGGGGGAGCCGGGCCGTCCCCAGCGACGGCAGGTGGAGTGCGCCACCGCCGGGCACGGGCACCTGGATGTGGAACTCCGCATCGGCCCGCACAGCCGCGGCGGCCGCCAGGGTGTGAAAGTACCCGGCCTCCGTCCACAGGGGGGCGTCGCTGGTTCTGACACCCCGCAGGCGTCGCAGCACGTGAGCGGCCCAGACCCCGGTGGAGGGATGCATCAGCACCCTGTCGAACGCCCCCGGGTTCTCGTACTGCACTCGGCTCAGCAATTTCCAGGCGGCGTGCACCGAGGGCAGGGGCCCCATCACGGCGGGGTCGGCCGCGATGGCTTCGAGCACCATACGGATGAGGACGAAACGTTTACTCTTCTGCGCATGGTGGAGCAGTGCGAGGGTTTCGCTGTCACCGCCGCCCGTGGACAGTTGGGCGAAGCACTCCAGCGGCAGGCGATGTACGTCGCCAAAGCCTTCCTGGAGTTCTGCGGAGAAGACAGCGGAAGATAATCGCGGCTGATTCTTCTTCCTCAACCCATGGCCTCCAGTCGGAGAAGCGAAGCCGATCTCCCCATGAAGAAGCGACGGAGCGACTCAGCAGTTCGTCCCCGTGGCCGACGCCGTCAGCGGCACCGGAAGATCGACCTGAAGAAGAATGCGCCGCACAGACTGATCAAGGTTTCCCAGAGGACACAACATCAATTCGTCCAGGGAAAGTTCAGCCACGTTCACCAGTTCTGTCGCGATGTCGTGCTCCGCGCGATTCATCCATCAACTCCCCTGTACGGTGCGGCTCTTGACCGCCCACCTCTTCCATGATGCCCGTGTACGGACAACGTGGGAAGGGGACCCTGCCCTCGCGAACGGGATCACTCGTCCCGCCCGTCACGGCACCACTCCAGTTTCACCACGAAGTTGGCCTCCGTGGCTCCGCGGGCGACGATCACCCCCGCCTCCGCCGACAATTTGATGCCGAACTCGACGCCCACCCGGTCCGGGGTCTGCGGAAGATGGCGCAGCTTTTCCCACACCGCGATGACGACCGGGCGGATCTTCTCCAGGGACTGCTGGAGACTTTCCTGGGCGATGGCCGCCACCTGTCCGGGCCGTGCGACGCGGACGATGCCGTCGGTGTCCTCCGACACCTCGACCCTTACCGACTCCCCGCCATCGATAGGAACCTCGATCACATAAGACACAGCACCCGCCCCGTTCCAGCCCGTTGAACCGGTCCGAATCAGCAGCAGGATAGAACGTATCGATGACGGTTACCGGGCCACCACGAAAACCGACGGCGGGCCGACGGACCGGACCGGCTCAACCGAGCGACAATGCGACCGGAACGTCCCGACGCCGCCACCGGCGGCCAGCCGGGTGGTGCCTCGGTTCTGCGCGTGTAGCGGGTGGTGGGGCGGGTGGAACTCGAACGGTCGTGGGCTCCTGCTCGGCCTCGTCGAGCGCGCGGAGGTCCGCGACGCCGCGGCCGCGTGGGCCGGACGGGGCGACACCGTCACCGCCCGCACGGACCGGGTGGACGTCGACGCGTTGCTCATCCGGCCCGACGGCTGTGTCGCCCTGGCCTTGCCCACCGGGCGGGACCTCGACGCCACCACGCTGGTGCGTGCGCTGGGCACATCGTTCGGCCAACCGGCCTGAGCACCGCATTAACAGTCGTCTCAGCTTCGCTCCGTAGGAAGCAGGCATCCAGATAAGCGATGCAATCCGTATGGAGGAGGCCAGTGATGGCAGTCGACGCAGCGCCGTCCGGGGAAGCGCCGGCCGGTCGGTTGGCAGGCCGGTGGGTGCCGTGGTTGGTGATTGGCTTGTGGCTGGTGCTGGCGGCGGGCATGGTGCCGCTGAGCGGGAAGTTGAGCTCGGTCACCACCGACAGCGCCGTGGACACCCTGCCGGCCGGTGCCGAGTCCACCAAGGTGGCGGTGCTGGAAGACCGTCTCCCCGACGGTGACGACAACACGTTCGTCTTCGTGTACCACCGCGCCGGCGGCATGACCGACGCCGACCGCGCGACGGTCGAGCGCCACTACAACACCCTTGCCAAGCGGTACCCGCCGAAGGCGACGGCGGCGGCCGGCGAGGATGACGAGGACTCACCGACGAGCCCCTCCACCGACCGCAAGGCGATGATGTTCACCCTCGAGGTGAGCACGGCCTACGGCGAACCGGAGACCATCGTCGGCCCGTTGCGTGACGCCACGAAGGACCGCCCCTCCGGCCTGGAACTCGACGTCACCGGCCCGGGCGCGATCGACGGCGACATGGATGCCGTCTTCGACGGCATCGACGTGCAGGTCCTCCTCACCACCATCGTCGTCGTCACGCTCCTGCTGATCCTCACGTACCGCAGCCCGGTGTTGTGGATCATCCCGCTGGTGGCCGTCGGCGCGGCCGCACTGACCTCGATGGGGACCGTCTACCTGCTCGTCAAGGGCTTCGGCATCGTGGTCAACGACCAGAACTCCGCGCTGCTGACGATCCTGGTGTTCGGCGTCGGCACGGACTACGCGCTGTTGCTCATCGCTCGATACAGGGAGGCACTGCACCACCATGAGAACGTCCGGGTCGCGATGGTCCACGCGCTGCGCGGCGCGGCGCCGGCCATCGTCGCGTCCGCGGCCACCGTGGTCGCCGGCCTGCTCTGCCTGCTCGTCGCGGACCTGAACAGCACCAGCGGGTTGGGCCCGATCGGTGCGGCCGGCATCCTGTGCGCGCTGGTGGCCATGCTGACGCTGTTCCCGGCGGTGCTCGTGGTGCTCGGCAGGCGGATCTTCTGGCCGGCCATCCCGCGGTTCAGCACGGCCGTGGAGGAGAAGCCGGGGCTGTGGGGACGGCTCGGCACCGCCATCAGCCGCCGCCGGTGGGTGGCGACGCTCGGCTCGCTCGGAGTCCTCGGCGTGCTCGCCCTCGGGCTGGCGGGCAACACCGGCGCCCTGCGGGAGCAGGACCAGTTCCTGTCGGCGCCGGAGTCGGTCACCGGCTTCACCGTTCTGCGCCAGCACTTCCCGGAGCTCGGCGGCCAGCCGATGACGGTGTTCACGCGGCCGGCGCACCAGGAGCGGGTGCTCGACGTCGTCAAGGACACTCGCGGTGTGGCCCTGGCCGTCCCGGAGCAGACCAGCGGTGGCTGGGCCAACATCTCCGTGTTCCCGAAGGACGCGCCGGACACCGCCGCGGAGTACGACACGATTCTGCGGGTGCGCACCGCCGTGCACGCGGTGCGCGGGGCGGAGGCGATCGTCGGCGGGCCGAGTGCGGAGAACCTCGACACCGAGGTGACCACCAGCCGCGACGAGAAGCTGGTGATCCCGCTGGTGCTCGCCGTCGTCCTGATCGTCCTCGGGCTGCTGCTGCGCGCGATCCTGGCCCCGCTGGTCCTGATGGCCACCGTGATCGTCTCGTTCGCCGCGGCCTTCGGCGGCAGCGTGTTCGTCTTCGACACGCTCCTCGGGTTCGAGGGTGTCGACTATTCGGTACCGCTGCTGGCATTCCTGTTCCTGGTGGCGCTCGGCGTCGACTACAACATCTTCCTGGCCAGCCGGGCCCGGGAGGAGACCGTGCGTCTCGGCACCAGAGAGGGCATGCTCAAAGCCCTCTCGGCCACCGGTGGCGTCATCACCTCGGCAGGCCTGGTCCTGGCGGCCACGTTCGCGGTCCTCGTCACACTTCCGCTGGTGATGCTGATCGAGGTCGGGTTCCTGGTGGCCTTCGGCGTGCTGCTCGACGCCCTGCTGGTGCGGTCGGTCCTGGTGCCCGCCCTCACCTTGCTGATCGGCCGGCGGATGTGGTGGCCGAGCCGGCTGTCCCGGCCGGCGGCGGAGCTGCCGGAGGGTCAACAGCCGCTCGCCGACGACGAGGAGCCCGCGCTGCAACGGTGAGCGCGGCGGCACGGACGAGATCCGGGACGGGCCTCAGGCCCGTCCCGGATCTTTTCATGGGCCCGACGGCCGCCGCCTTTGGTCCTGCGCCACGCGCCGGGGCTGGGGTCGGCGCATCGCGGTGTCCTGCCCCGACGGTGAGCCGCGCGGGGCCATGCCCGAGGGCCGCGGTCCCTTGTCCTGCGCCGCGCCGCCGGGCGGGTCAGCACGCCGCCGTGTCTTCCCCGGCGGTGGGCCGCGCGATCGGGGCGGGCGGGGCCGCGGCCGGAAGGTCGACCCGAAGCAGCGCGCCACCGCGTGCGGAGCGGGCGACGGTGGCCCCTCCGCCGTGGGCGTCGACGACCCGCTGCACGATCGACAGCCCCAGACCGGATCCCGGCAACGCCCGGGCGCTGTCGGCACGGTAGAACCGGTCGAACACCCGCGGTACGTCGGCGGCGTCGATGCCCGGCCCGGCGTCGTCGACCTCGAGCATCGCCGACGCGCCCTCGGCACGGAGCCGGACCTGGACCGGCTGGTCCGCGGGGGACCATTTGCCGGCGTTGTCGATGAGGTTGAGCACCGCCCGCTGGAGCGCAGCGGGACGCCCGCTCACCCACACAGAGGTCACGTCGAGCGCGACCTCGACGTCGGGCACGCGGGAACGCGCCCGTACCGCGGCGGCCATCACCACGTCGGCGAGGTCGAGCAGCTCGGTGTCTTCGTCGCTGACGTCACCGCGCGCCAGGTCGGTCAGCTCGGCGGCAAGGGTACCCAACTCGGCCACCTGGGCGCCGAGATCGTTGAGCAGCCGGGTCCGGCTCTCCGCCGGCAGTGCGCTGTCCAGGGTGCCGCGCCGATCGAGCCGGATCAGCAGCTCGACGTTGAGGCGCAGGCTGGTGAGCGGGGTCTTGAGCTCGTGGGCGGCGTCCTCGGCGAGCAGCCGCTGGGCCCGCCGGGAGTCCCTGAGCGCAGCAAGCATGTCGTTGATCGACTGGATCAGCCGCCGGATCTCCCCACCGCCCTCATCCGGGATGTCGGCGTCGAGATCCCGGGTGTGCGCGACACGTACCGCGGCGGCGGTCAGCCGGTCGATCGGTGCCAGCCCGGTCCGTGCCACGGTCCGCCCGACAAGGGCGCCGCCGACCACGCAGAGCAGCCCGATCAGCAGCATGCCGAACCCGAACCGGTTGATCGGGCTGTCGTCGGCGACCTGGGCCACCTGGACCGCGCCGTCGCCTGCCCGCAGCGTGTAGACGAGGTAGCCGTCCTCGTCGCTGTCGTTGGACTCCATCAGGTCGGCCGACGCACCCTGCGCCACGCGCCCGGCGTGCTCGCTGACGGGGGGCAGCGCGGGTTGGCCGGCCGGCGTCCGGGTCGAGCCGTCGGGCAGGATGACCCGCACCAGCCGACCGGATCCGGGATACGGCGGTAGCCGGACCTGCGCCAGACCGGCGCGCTGCGCGTTCGTCGCCAGGACGCGGGAGTCGGCGCGCAGCTGATTCTCGGCGGTGTCCCGCAGCTCCCGGTCCATGAGTTCGCTGGCCACCTGGAAGGCCACGAACACGCTGACCGCGATGGCCGTCGCCGCGATCACCGTCAACCTGGCCCGCAGGGACCGCCGGCGCCACCATCGGGTCAGCCGGCGCGGTTCCCGGCCGGCGGGCCTGCTCACGGAGGAGTCTCCCGCAGCACGTAACCCAGGCCGCGCAGCGTGTAGATCAATCGCGGCTCACCCTCGGCCTCCATCTTGCGGCGCAGGTAGCTCACGTACACCTGAAGGTTGTTGGCGGTGGCGCTCATGTCGAAGCCCCAGATCGCCTCGAACAGGGCGTCGCGGGTCAGGACCCGGGTCGCGTTGCTCATGAGGACCTGCAGGAGGGAGAACTCGGTCCGGGTCAGACGCAGCGGCCGCCCGCCCCGCCACGTCTCGAACCTGTCGGGATCGAGCCGGATGTCGGCGAACGACAGGATCTGCGACTCCTCGTCGGTCGGCGTGCGCCGGCGCAGCAGGGCCCGCACCCGGGCCAGTAACTCCTCGGTGGCGAACGGCTTGGGCAGGTAGTCGTCAGCGCCCGCGTCCAGCCCCGTGACCCGGTCGGAGACCTGGTCACGGGCGGTCAGCATCAGCACCGGCAGATCCCGACCCGCGGCCCGCAACCGCCGGCAGGTCTCCAACCCGCCGAGGCGGGGCATCATCACGTCGAGGATCAGCAGATCCAGCGTGTCGCCGTCGGCCCCACCGACCCCGTCGAGCACGGCGAGACCGTTGGCGACGGTGCTGGTGTCGTACCCCTCGACCTGGAGCACCCGCTCCAGCGACTCACGGATGGCTGCTTCATCATCCGCGATCATGATCCGCACGCCGGCCGCCCCCTTCCGGTCGATGTTTTTGCGGCTCATTGTCCCCGGTCAACCTGAGGCCAGGATTAGAGCGTCACTGGGGACCGCGCTCTTATTCGCGATCTGCGACCTCACGGAACTTGAGGTCCTCTACTCCGCCCGCTCCTCCGCGGACCGCGCTCGACTGAAGGCGGCACTCGACGCCCACTACGTCTGGTGTCCGATGCCGGACGGCATCTACCGCCGCTCCCGCGTGATCCAGGAGCAGCTCACTGCGAAGGGGGAACACCGCAGCGCGGGCCCGGTCACCCTCCTCGTCGCAGCCGCCGCCGAGGAAGCGGGCCTCACCCTGCTCCACTACGACCGCGACTTCGAGACCATCGCCCGGACCACGGGACAGCCGGTACGCACGATCGACCTCAGACAGTGATCCTTTTCCAACCTGACATTGGAACGCGGTAAGGACGAGGACGGCCTCGACGATCGCGGTGGCGCGGTTGGCACTGCGGCAGACTCTCCACAGCAGGCGCCGGCCCTTGAGGGCGGCGCCTGCTCGCCGACAAAGTACGGTTCCCTCTCGCCATTCACAACCGCCCCACCGTCCACGAATCTCTGACGACTTCACCTCCGGCGCCCGCCGGATGCACCATGCTTGGAGGCCGTACGGCGCAGCCCGTCTCGCCCGGCTGCCGGCGCGACGCATGGCGTTCCCCTCAACGAGGTGCACTGATCAGTGAAGTCCGGTAAGTCGACTCTGGCAGCGTGGCTGCACCGCCTCAACACCGGAAGCTTGGAGCAGGTACTCGCGGCACGGCCGGATGCCGTGTCCCCGCCGGAGCCGCGCTCGGTGAGCGAACTGGCCGAACGCCTGCAACGCCCGGGCTCGGTCGCGCTGGCGCTGCCCCGACTCCCGCTGCCCGCCCTGCAGGCAGCCGAAGCGCTGGCCGCGCTGAGTGCGCCGGCCTCTCGGGACGTCCTGGCGAATTTACTGGACGCGACGGCGGACGACGCCGCGCGCGACCTGGAAGCGACGCTCCAGACCCTGTCCACGTATGCGCTGGTCTGGCCCGACAGCGGGGGAACACTGCGCATGGCCGCGCCCCTGCGGCAGGCGTGGGACACGCCGCTCGGACTGGACCAGCCGCTGGCGACGCTGTTGAAGGACACGACCTCCGAGGAGTTGCGCCGCATGCTGACGGCTCTGGGCGTGCGGCCTCCCGGCACCAAACCGCAGCGCCTCGCGACGCTAGTGGAACACCACAGCGACCCGGCACGTGTCGCCAAGGTGGTCGCACAGGCACCAGCCGACACCCGGAAACTGCTGGACCGCAGGGCGGACCCCGCGTACCGGCCACAGGCATTCGTCCTCATCGGGGGCCAGTCCGCCCCCGGACCGGGTGCGCGCTGGGCGCTGGAGCGGGGACTGCTGGTGCAGGGTCGACACGGCTACGGCCCTGTTCGGATGCCCGCCGAGGTGGCGCTCGCGTTGCGCGGGCCAGGCTGGCACGCCCCGTTCGACCCGGCGCCGCCCATCACACCCCTCGTACCCGTCACCCCGGCGGAGGTCGACAGTGAGGCGTCCGCCGCGGCCACGGCGTTCGCCGCCCACGCCGTCTCGGTCCTGTCGGTGTGCGCGACGACTCCGCCCGCCCGGCTGAAGTCCGGCGGCGTCGGAACCCGCGAACTGGCCAGGGTCGGCAGGGCGGCACGCTGCGAGGAGACCCTCGTACGCCTCACCCTCGAGACGGCGTACAAGGCCGGTCTCATGGCCCGTGACGGTGACCGGGTCGCGACGACGGACGCCTACGGCACCTGGGCCGAGTCGGAGCCCGCAGAGCGGCTTCCGGTATTGCTGCACGCTTGGTGGGCACTTGGGCTCACCCCCTCGCAGGCCCGGGACGATGACAACAAGGCACTGCCCGCCCTGGCCGGGACACCGTCCTGCACCGGCTGCCTCCAGGCCCGGCAGGGGGTGCTCGCCGCCGCTTCCCGTCTCCCGGCCGGGCAGGGCGCGAAGAACTCGGCCGAACTGGGTCCTCTCACCCACTGGTCACGGCCGCTCGCCGAGGTGCTGCCACAGGACGCGACGCCGTTCGCCACCGTGATCCGGGAGGCGGAATTGCTCGGGGTCCTCGCCCGCGGCGTCCTGTCCCCGATTGGCGCCGCTCTGCTGGCCGACAGCACCGAGGGACTGGCCGTCGCCTGCCACCGTCTCCTTCCCGCCGCCACCACTACAGTCCGCTTCGGCAGCGACCTGACCGCCGTCGTCACCGGCACACCCGCCACGCGGCTGGTCACGCTGCTGGACTCGGTCGCCGATCGGGAGACCAGCGGCACCGCCTCGGTGTGGCGGTTCAGCCCGGCGAGCGTCCGCCGCGCCCTGGACACCGGCCGTAGCCAGGGCTCCATCGAGGCCGACTTGGCCGCCGTCGCCACCAACCCGCTGCCCCAGCCTCTGTCCTACCTGATCACGGACACGGCGCGCGGCCATGGGCGGATCCGCATCGCCTCGGCCGCCTGCGTCATCCACAGTGAGGAACCCGCCCTCCTCACCGAGATCGCCGCCCACCGCAAACTCTCCAAACTGGGTCTGCGGCACCTCGCCCCGACCGTCCTCGTCAGCCGCACCCCGCTGGAGAAAGCCCTCGCCGCACTGCGGACCGAGGGGTACGCGCCGGTCGCGGAGACGGCCGACGGAACCGTGCGCGTCGAACGACCCCGCAGACACCGGGCGCCCGCGCCGGTACCGCCCCCGCGCAGTGCTGTCAGGTCCAGCACCCCATCCCGTACGACCACCACCCCGAAGCAGGCCGAACTGACCACGCTGGCCGCCCGACTGGCGGGCGCCCCACTCGCCCATCCCGCCCCCGACCCGTACAACGGCGTCCCCTTCGCCACCGATACAGAAGAAATCATCGCCGGACACGCGATCCAGATCCCCCACGCCGACGTCCGTCAACTCGCCCACGCCGTGGACAGTGGGACGGCGGTCACCATCGAGTACGTCGCCACAACAGGCAGCCGCACGATCCGCACCATCAGCGGCCTCGACCTCGACCCCCCGTATCTGTACGCCTGGTGTCAACTACGCAGTGCGGAGCGGGTGTTCACACTGTCGCGGATCCACGGTGTGATGCCCCCGGCGTAACGCCGGGGGGCGGGCCAGGGCATGCGAGGCGACTGTACCCATCCCGGAGCATCGTCACGAGGAACACGGTCTCACGTGGTCGGTGCCCGCCCCCACCACACCGCCGGCCAAGTGATCCGTGCTCGGCGCATTGGAATGACACCGCCTCACTGACGGAACTCTTCCGCAGCGGTCTGCAGTGGCGCACACCAGGAGAGCGACCCCGCGGAGCGGTTCAACCCCCACTGCGGGAGCTCCTTGGACCCGGACCAGGTCCGCCACGGGTGCCGTGGACCGCACGGCTGCTGTCGACCACCTCGACGCCGCGCTGCTGGACACGCTCACCACACGCGGCATCGCCGCGCCCATGGCGCTCCCGGCCTCCATCACCTCGGCGACCGCGGCATGGCGGCGGCTCACCTACGGGTACCAGCACCAGTCGCGTGCTCCGTTCCTGCTCGAACCAGCCATGCCGCTCTGTATTCAGCTCCAAGCCCTCGCGTCCACTGCGCGTCCACTGGATCTTGGAGCACGGAGCTGCGAGGTGGTTTCCAGCGCGCCCGACCCCTCGCATCACTGCAGGTAGGAGCTATGCCTGGTTCAGTCAGGTCACGGCCTGCGGCTTCCAACAGCGCCCCTGAGCAGCGGATTCTCTCCGTTGAGTCAGAGTTCCTGATCTCCCTGCCAGGAAGAGACGTTTCCGCAGGTCAAAGCCCTGTAATGGTGGGGCGGGTGGGACTCGAACCCACGGCCGACGGATTATGAGTCCGCTGCTCTAACCGGCTGAGCTACCGCCCCATAGCGGCGTGTCGCGTACATGTGTGCGCGCCGTCTGCCGCAGCATAGCCGCTCATACGATCTCCTGCTTCGGCTGGGCGGCTTCGCACGGCCTACGTGACCTTGAGGACTGCGCCGGGTGCCGCGCGGTTCCCGGACCAGGGAGATTGACATGAAAAAGGACCCCTGAGAGGGGTCCTCGTTCGACCTGCTCCCCCGACTGGACTCGAACCAGTAACCTGCCGGTTAACAGCCGGCTGCTCTGCCAATTGAGCTACGGAGGACCGAGCTCCCCGGACTGGACTCGAACCAGTAACCTGCCGGTTAACAGCCGGCTGCTCTGCCAATTGAGCTACCGAGGAAGGTCTCGTTTTGCATCGAACGTACCTACCTGGGTATCCGCCAGGGGGCGCGCGCTCGCTGCGACACATACATTAGCGCAAGCAGGGGGGTGCTCCGCCAATCGGCACTCCCCGGCGCCGACGCCGCACTGGAGACCTACGCAAGGAAAGGGTGGCCGCCATGCGTTACCGGCTCACGTTCGTCGCCGGAGTCGTCCTGGGTTACGTGCTGGGCACGAGGGCCGGGCGCGAGCGCTACGAGCAGCTGAAGAAGTCAGCCAGGCAGTTCGCTCAGAACCCCGCCGTTCGCAACACCGCTGAGACAGCGGCCCACCAGGGCCGCGAGTTCGCGGGCAAGGCGTACCACGTGGTGAGCGACAAGGTCGGTGACCGCGTCCCCGAGTCGGTGGCGGAACGCGTCCGCCACCTCCGCGACCGAGCCACCCACAACGGCGGCGAGGACGACTGGGGCACGAGCAATACGTGACCCTCTGATGCCGAACATGTCAGCGCCCCGAAAGGGGCGCGGGGAACGGCGCGGGGAACGGCGCGGTCAACCACGACGCAGCCCGCACTCGAAGCCCGGCGACACCCCCCACGGCGCCCATGGCCCCACCTCAGCGGAGCGTGCGGCAGAATTTTGGCCATGGGGATAGTCGCCGGGTTGGACAGTTCACCCGATTTCACTCGTATCGTCGTCTGTGACACGGACTCCGGAGCCGTGCTCAGGCAGGGATATGCACCGCATCCGGTGGAGAGCCCCGAGGGCGGCGGCCGGCCGTCTGACGTCGATCCGCAGGCCTGGCTGCTCTCCCTGGGCGAGGCCGCGGGCGGCGGGCTGCTGGAGGGCGTGCAGGCGATCGGCGTCTCCGCGCAGCAGAACGCCGTCGTGCCGCTGGACGCGCAGGGCAACACCGTGCGGCCCGCGATGGTCGGCAACGACAAGCGCACGCAGGTCGCCGCGGCCGATCTGGTCGACGCGCTCGGCGGGCGCGAGGCGTGGGCACAGGCGGTGGGCTGTGTGCCGCAGGCCGCGCAGCCGGTCACCAAGCTGCGCTGGCTGGCCCGGACCGAGCCGGAGAACGCCCAGCGCACCGCGATCCTCCTCCAGGCGCACGACTGGCTGGTGTGGCAGCTGCTGGGCCGGCCGGTGCGCAGGACCACCGACCGGGGCGGGGCGTCCGGCACCGGCTACTGGTCGGCGGCGACCGGCGGCTACCGGCCCGACCTGGTGGAGCTGGCGCTCGGGCACCAGGTGATGCTGCCGGAGGTGATCGGCCCGGCGGACGCCGCCGGTACGACGCCGGAGGGGCTGCTCATCTCCGTGGGCACCGGCGAGACCATGGCGGCTGCGTTCGGCCTCGGGATCGGCCTCGGCGACGCGGTGGTGTCGCTGGGCGCGTCCGGGTCCGTGATGGCCGTGCACCCCGAGGCGCTGGTCGACGGGTCCGGGATGATCACCGCGCTCGCGGACGCGACCGGCATGCACCTGCCCGTCGTCACGACGCTGAACGCCGTACGGACGCTGCGCGGGGCCGCCGAGCTGCTGGGGCTGCCCGATCTGGAGAGTCTGTCCGACCTCGCGATGAAGTCGACGCCCGGGTCGCACGGGCTGGTGCTGCTGCCCTATCTGGAGGGTGAGCGGACGCCGAACCTGCCGCACACCGCCGGGACGCTCGCCGGGCTCAGGCGCGAGTCGATGAAGGCGGAGCATCTGGCGCGGGCGGCGTTCGAGGGGATGCTGTGCGGGCTCGCGGACGCGCTGGACGTGCTGCGCGGCCGGGGTGTGGAGGTGCGGCGGGTGTTCCTGCTCGGGCCGGCCGCCGAACTGCCCGCGGTGCAGGCCGCGGCGCCCATGCTGTTCGGGACCCAGGTCGTGGTGCCGCAGCCCGCCGACTACGCGGCGATCGGTGCCGCCCGCCAGGCGGCCTGGGCGCTCGGGGCGTCGCAGGGCACGCTCGACGTGCGGAACCCGCCGGCCTGGCAGGGCGCGGTGGCGCAGGTGCTGGAGCCCGGCGACGAGCTGGCCGTGGGGCAGGCGGTGCGCCAGCAGTTCGTGGCGGTACGGGAGCAGACGCACCCCGGGGCCCTCTGAGGGGTTTGACCGCCTGTTGGGTTAATTCGCTTGAGGTAACACCGGTGGAGTGTTCGACGATAGGGGCCAGGGGCAACCACTCGCCCCGTCGTCCACTCCGAGAGAAGCAGCGTGCTCATACGACTTCTGCGGACCTGTCTCAGGCCCTACAAGAGACCCATAGCTCTCCTGGTGCTGCTGCAGTTCCTGCAGACGTGCGCCACGCTCTACCTGCCCACGCTGAACGCGGACATCATCGACCAGGGCGTCGTGAACGGCGACACCGGCTACATCCTGGGCTACGGCGCCCTGATGATCGGCATCTCTCTGGTCCAGGTCGTGTGCAACATCGGCGCCGTGTACTACGGCGCCCGTACGGCGTCGGCGCTGGGGCGGGACCTGCGGGCGTCCGTGTTCGACCGGGTGCAGTCGTTCTCCGCGCGTGAGGTCGGTCACTTCGGGGCGCCGTCGCTGATCACGCGGACGACGAACGACGTCCAACAGGTGCAGATGCTGGCCCTGATGACGTTCACGCTGCTGGTGTCGGCGCCGATCATGTGCGTGGGCGGCATCGTGCTGGCGCTCGGTCTCGACGTGCCGCTGTCCGGGGTGCTGGTGGCGGTCGTGCCGGTGCTGGGCATCTGCGTGACGCTGATCGTGCGGCGGCTGCGGCCGCTGTTCCGGTCGATGCAGGAGCGGCTGGACTCGGTGAACCAGGTGCTGCGCGAGCAGATCACCGGCAACCGCGTGATCCGCGCCTTCGTCCGGGACGAGTACGAGCAGCAGCGCTTCCGGAAGGCCAACACCGATCTCACCGACTTCGCGCTGGGCACCGGCAACCTGCTCGCGCTGATGTTCCCGATCGTCATGACGGTGGTGAACCTGTCGTCGATCGCCGTGGTGTGGTTCGGTGCGCACCGGATCGACAGCGGCGGGATGCAGATCGGTGACCTGACGGCGTTCCTGGCCTATCTGATGCAGATCGTCATGTCCGTGATGATGGCCACCTTCATGTTCATGATGGTGCCGCGCGCGGAGGTGTGCGCCGAGCGCATCCAGGAGGTGCTGGGCACCTCCTCCAGCGTCGTGCCGCCGTCGGCGCCGGTGCGGGAGCTGCGCCGGCACGGGCATCTGGAGATCCGCGGGGCGGGCTTCCGCTATCCGGGCGCCGAGGAGCCGGTGCTGCGGGCGGTGGACCTGGTGGCCCGGCCGGGTGAGACGACCGCCGTCATCGGCTCGACGGGCAGCGGCAAGTCCACCCTGCTCGGGCTGGTGCCGCGGCTGTTCGACGCGACCGAGGGGCAGGTGCTCGTCGACGGGGTCGAGGTGGCCCGGATCGACCCGCAGCTGCTCGCGAAGACCGTCGGGATGGTGCCGCAGAAGCCGTACCTGTTCGCGGGGACGGTGGCGACCAACCTGCGCTACGGCAATCCGGACGCCACCGACGAGGAGCTGTGGCACGCGCTGGAGGTGGCACAGGCCAAGGACTTCGTGGAGCGGCTGGAAGGTGGTCTCGACTCGCCGATCTCGCAGGGCGGGACGAACGTCTCCGGTGGGCAGCGCCAGCGGCTCGCGATCGCCCGGACGCTGGTGCAACGCCCGGAGATCTACCTCTTCGACGACTCCTTCTCCGCGCTCGACTACGCCACGGACGCCGCCCTGCGGGCCGCGCTGGGGCAGGAGACCGCCGAGGCGACCGTGGTGATCGTCGCGCAGCGGGTGGCGACCATCAGGGACGCCGACCGGATCGTCGTCCTCGACGAGGGCCGGGTCGTCGGCACCGGCCGGCACCACGAGCTGATGGCGGACAACGAGACCTACCGGGAGATCGTGCTCTCCCAGCTGACGGAAGCGGAGGCTGCCTGATGGCGGGGCCCATGGGGCGGATGATGGCCGGGGGCGGCCCCGACCAGCGCTCGCTCGACTTCAAGGGGTCGGGCAAACGGCTTGTCGCACAGTTCCGGCCGGAGCGGATCACCCTCTACGTGCTGCTGCTGTGCGTGGTGCTCAGCGTCGGCCTGAACGTCGTCGGGCCGAAGATCCTCGGCAAGGCGACCGACCTGGTCTTCGCGGGCATCGTCGGCCGGGGCATGCCGGAGGGGGCGAGCAAGGAGCAGGTCCTCGACTCCATGCGGCAGCGCGGGGACGGGGACGTCGCCGACATGCTGCGCAGCACCGACTTCACCCCGGGCGAGGGCATCGACTTCACGGCCGTCGGGCATGTGCTGCTGCTCGCGCTGGGCGTGTTCACGGCGGCGGGCCTGTTGATGGCGGTGGCGACGCGGCTGGTGAACCGGGCCGTGAACCGGACCATGTTCCGGATGCGCGAGGACGTCCAGACGAAGCTGTCGCGGCTGCCGCTGTCGTACTTCGACCAGCGTCAGCGCGGTGAGGTGCTGTCCCGGGCGACCAACGACATCGACAACATCGGGCAGACGCTCCAGCAGTCGATGGGGCAGCTCATCAACTCGGTGCTGACCGTCATCGGCGTGCTCGCGATGATGTTCTACGTCTCCTGGATCCTGGCGCTGGTCGCGCTGGTGACCGTGCCGCTGTCGTTCGTCGTCGCCACACGCGTGGGCAAGCGGTCGCAGCCGCACTTCGTGCAGCAGTGGCGTACGACGGGCAAGCTGAACGCCCACATCGAGGAGATGTACACCGGGCACACCCTGGTGAAGGTGTTCGGGCGGCAGGAGGAGTCGGCGCGGCAGTTCGCCGAGCAGAACGACGCGCTGTACGAGGCGGGGTTCAAGGCGCAGTTCAACAGCGGGGTCATGCAGCCGCTGATGATGTTCGTGTCGAACCTCAACTACGTGCTGGTCGCGGTCGTCGGCGGGCTGCGGGTCGCCTCGGGCTCGCTGTCCATCGGTGATGTGCAGGCCTTCATCCAGTACTCGCGGCAGTTCTCGATGCCGCTGACGCAGGTCGCGTCGATGGCGAACCTGGTGCAGTCGGGTGTCGCCTCGGCGGAGCGGGTCTTCGAACTGCTGGACGCGGAGGAGCAGGAGGCGGACCCGGTGCCGGGTGTGCGTCCCGAGGAGCTGCGCGGGCAGGTGGCGCTGGAGCACGTGTCGTTCCGCTACGACCCCGACAAGCCGCTCATCGAGGACCTGTCGCTGAAGGTCGAGCCCGGGCACACGGTCGCCATCGTCGGCCCCACGGGTGCCGGCAAGACGACCCTGGTGAACCTGCTGATGCGGTTCTACGACGTCACCGGCGGGCGCATCACCCTCGACGGGGTCGACATCGCGCGGATGTCCCGGGACGAACTGCGGGCCGGGATCGGCATGGTGCTCCAGGACACCTGGCTGTTCGGCGGCACGATCGCGGAGAACATCGCGTACGGGGCGTCGAGGGAGGTCACCCGCGGGGAGATCGAGGAGGCGGCCCGGGCGGCGCACGCGGACCGGTTCGTGCGGACGCTGCCGGACGGGTACGACACGGTGATCGACGACGAGGGGACCGGGGTCAGCGCCGGTGAGAAGCAGCTGATCACCATCGCGCGGGCGTTCCTGTCCGACCCGGTGATCCTGGTGCTGGACGAGGCGACGAGCTCGGTCGACACGCGCACGGAGGTTCTCATTCAGAAGGCCATGGCGAAACTCGCGCATGGGCGGACCTCGTTCGTCATCGCGCACCGGTTGTCGACGATTCGGGATGCGGACGCGATTCTGGTGATGGAGGACGGGGCGATCGTCGAGCAGGGTACGCACGGGGAGTTGCTCGCGGCGGGTGGGGCGTATGCGCGGCTGTATCAGGCGCAGTTCGCGCAGGCGGTGGCGGAGGTGGACTGAGTCGCGGGCGGGGGTGCCGAGTGGGGTCGTGGGGCGGCTGCGGGCCCGTCGTGGCTGGTCGCGCAGTTCCCCGCGCCCCTTGGGCCGGACCCGCACTCGGCATCAGTCCAGATAGCCCCTCAGCTGGTCCGCGAAGGCGTGGTCCCGCAGTTTGTTCAGGGTCTTGGACTCGATCTGCCTTATCCGTTCCCTGGTCACTCCGAAGATGCGGCCTATCTCCTCCAGCGTGCGGGGGCGGCCGTCCGCCAGGCCGTAGCGGAGTTGGACCACCTTCCGCTCCCGCTCCCCCAGCGTCGACAGCACCGCCTCCAGGTGCTCCCTGAGCAGCAGGAACGCCGCCGACTCCACCGGAGACGTCGCGTCGCCGTCCTCGATCAGGTCGCCGAGGGCGACGTCGTCCTCCTCGCCCACGGGCGCGTGCAGCGACACCGGCTCCTGGGCGAGGCGCAGGACCTCGCTGACCCGCTCCGGCGGCAGCTCCAAGTGGGCCGCGACCTCCTCGGGCGTCGGCTCGTAGCCGCGCTCCTGGAGCATGCGGCGCTGGACGCGGACGACCCGGTTGATGAGCTCCACGACATGCACCGGGACCCTTATCGTGCGGGCCTGGTCGGCCAGGGCGCGGGACATGGCCTGCCGGATCCACCAGGTCGCGTACGTCGAGAACTTGTAGCCGCGGGCGTAGTCGAACTTCTCGACCGCCCTGATCAGGCCGAGGTTGCCCTCCTGGACGAGGTCGAGCATCGTCAGGCCGCGGCCGACGTAGCGTTTGGCGACCGAGACGACCAGGCGCAGATTCGCCTCGATCAGGCGGCGCTTGGCCATGCGGCCCATGACGACGAGCCGGTCCAGGTCGAGGGCGAGCTGGCTGTCCAGGTCGGGGGTGAGCCGCAGCTTCTCCTCCGCGAACAGGCCGGCCTCGACGCGGCGGGCGAGTTCGACCTCCTCGGCGGCGGTCAGCAGGGGGATGCGGCCGATCTCCCGCAGGTACTGGCGGAAGAGGTCCGAGGAGGGGCTGCCGGAGTCGGTGCGGGCCGGGGTCGGTACGACGACCTCGGGGGGCTCGGCCGCCTCGACGGCCTCGGCGGGCGGCTCCTCCGGCTCCGCTTCCGACTCGGGGTGGTGCACGGCGCGGCTCTGCGCCGGGACCGCGGACAGGGCGTCGGCCTCCGCGTCCGGCGCGGTGCCGTCGGCGCCGGGCGCGGCACCGGCGTCGGTCTGGGTGAGGGTCTGGGTCTGCACGGGGGCGACCTCCAGGATGATCGCTGCCAAGGAGTACGGCAGCGGTACTTCGGGGGCGGAGTCGGCCTCGCCGCTTTCCGTCCCGTACGCGATGAGCGGAACCGCGGGGGTCTGGGACCCGTGGGTGACGGATCGGCCGCGCTCCGAGGACTCAGGCACCGGAACCCAGTGTGGGGTAAGACACATCGTCGCCACGAGGGGCGTGCGATGACTTTTTGCTTCCGGTCCGTGACCGCGTGGTGACCTCAGAGCGCGGCGGCGCCGTGCTCCCGGAGGGACTGGTCGTACTGCTGGAGGACCCACAGTTCGTTCTGCACGGCGGCGAGCTCGGCCGGGTCGCCGTGGGTGCCCAGGCGGGTGAGCCGGCCCGTGATGTCGCGGATACGGCGCTCGACGGCCCGGCGGCGGACCGTCACCAACTGGGCGCCCGCGTACACCTCGTCGGCGCCCTTCACGCCCTTGTGCAGCATGATCGCCTCGACGGCCAGCTCCGTGACCATAGCGCGGACCGCGTCGTCCGGGGCGGCCTCGCGGACCCTGACCAGGTAGTCCTGGGGGTCGGAGACGCCCGGTTCGGCGCCGCCCGCGTCGAGGATGGCCTGGCGCACGGCGGCGTAGGGCGGGGCCGTGAACTCGTCCACGCCGTACGCGTCGAAGGCCGGGGAGACCAACTCGGGGCGCTGGAGGGCGAGTTTGAGGAGCTCCCGTTCGGTGGCGAAGACCGGGTTGCGGAGGTTGAGGGCCGGTCCGCGGGGGGCGGCGCTCTGGGGCGCGTACTGCTGCCCCGGGTGGTGCCGCTCCGGGGCGGGGCCCTTGCCGCCGCGGTCGCGGGCCCAGCGGGCCAGCTGGGCCACGCGCTTGACCACGAACTGGGTGTCGAGGATGCCGAGCATGCCGGCGAGCTGGACGGCGACCTCATGCTGGGCGCCGCTGTTCTTGATGCGGGCGACGATCGGTGCGGCCTCGTCCAGCGCGGACGCGCGGCCCGCCGGGGTGTCGAGGTCGTAGCGGCTCACGATCTGGCGCAGCGCGAACTCGAAGAGCGGGGTGCGGGGTTCGACGAGGTCGGCGACGGCCTCGTCGCCCTTGGCGAGGCGCAGGTCGCAGGGGTCCATGCCGTCCGGGGCGATGGCGATGTACGTCTCGGCGGCGAACTTCTGGTCGTCCTCGAAGGCGCGCAGGGCGGCCTTCTGGCCGGCGGCGTCGCCGTCGAAGGTGAAGATGACGCGGGCCGAGCCGTTGTCCATGAGCAGCCGGCGCAGGATCTTGATGTGGTCGCCGCCGAAGGCGGTGCCGCAGGTGGCGATGGCCGTCGTGACGCCGGCCAGGTGGCAGGCCATGACGTCCGTGTAGCCCTCGACCACGACCGCGCGGCTGGACTTCGCGATGTCCTTCTTCGCCAGGTCGATGCCGTAGAGGACCTGGGACTTCTTGTAGATCGCCGTATCGGGCGTGTTCAGGTACTTCGGGCCGTTGTCCGCCTCGTAGAGCTTGCGGGCACCGAAGCCGACGACGTCGCCGCCGATGTCGCGGATGGGCCACATCAGACGGCCGCGGAAGCGGTCGATGGGGCCGCGGCGGCCCTCCTGGGCGAGGCCGGAGAGGACCAGCTCCTTGTCGGTGAAGCCCTTGCCGCGCAGGAAGCGCGTGAGGTGGTCCCAGCCCTGGGGGCTGTAGCCGACGGAGAAGTGCTGGGCGGCGGCCTGGTCGAAGCCGCGCTCGGCGAGGAACTGGCGGCCGGTGTCGGCCTCCGGGCTGGTCGCGAGCTGCTCCACGTACCAGTCGGCGGCGATCTTGTGGGCCTCGACCAGGCGGATCCGCTCGCCGCGCTGGTGGGAGGGGTTGTAGCCGCCCTCCTCGTAGCGCAGGGTGATGCCCGCCTGGCCGGCCAGGCGCTCGACCGCCTCCGAGAAGGTGAGGTGGTCGATCTTCATCACGAACGTGATGGTGTCGCCGCCCTCCTGGCAGCCGAAGCAGTGGAAGAACCCCTTGCTCGGGCTGACCTGGAAGGACGGCGACTTCTCGTCGTGGAAGGGGCAGAGACCCTTGAGGTTCCCGCCGCCCGCGTTGCGCAGCTGGAGGTACTCGGACACCACGGCGTCGATCGGGACCGCGTCCCGTACCGCCTTCACGTCCTCGTCGTTGATCCGTCCTGCCACGAGGTGAGTCTACGGGGCCGAACTGACACTCCTGAGGCGAGACGGCCTTCCGGCCGGGGGTCCGGGGGTTGCCCCCCCCCGGGAATTGCAGCACGGGGCCGAACTGACACTCCTGAGGCGAGACGGCCTTCCGGCCGGGGGTCCGGGGGGGTGCCCCCGGGAATTGCGGCACGGGGGCGGACCGACACTCCTGACAGCCCCGGCGGCTATGAGGCGAGGCTGTCCAGCGGCACGTGCGGGTCCGCCAGGGCCTCGGTGTCCACCCTCTCCTTCGCGCGGATCAGGCGCTGGATCTTGTCTGTGACGTCCCACACGTTCACATTCATCCCGGCCAGCACCCGGCCGTCCTTCACCCAGAACGCGATGAACTCGCGCTTCCCGGCGTCCCCGCGGATCACCACCTCGTCGTAAGAGCCCGCGGGCGCCCAGCCGGAGTACTCCATGCCCAGGTCGTACTGGTCGGAGAAGAAGTACGGCACCCGGTCGTACGTCACCTCGCGGCCCAGCATGGAGCGCGCGGCCGCCGGGCCGCCGTTGAGCGCGTTGGCCCAGTGCTCGACGCGCACCCGCGTGCCGAACAGGGGGTGCGGGAAAGAGACGACGTCGCCGGCCGCGTAGACGTCCGGGTCGGAGGTGCGCAGCCGCTCGTCGACGACGATGCCGCCGCCGTGGGCCCGGTCGGCGATCTCCAGGCCGGCCGCCTCCGCCAGGTGCGTGCGCGGGGCCGCGCCGATCGCCGCCAGCACGTCGTGCGCCGGGTGCTCCTCGCCGTCGTCCGTGCGGGCCGCGAGGACCATGCCGTCCTGGCCGACGATCTCCGTCAGCCGCCTGCCGAAGTGGAAGCGCACCCCGTGCTCGCGGTGCAGCTCGGCGAAGAGCCCGCCGAGCTCCGGGCCCAGCACGCCGTGCAGGGGTGTCGGACCGTGTTCGACGACCGTGACCTCCGCGCCGTACTCGCGGGCCGCCGCCGCGACCTCCAGGCCGATCCAGCCGGCTCCGGCGATGACGAGGTGGCCGTTGTCCCGGCCGAGGTTGGTCAGGACGTGTTTGAGGCGCTCGGCGTGGGCGAGGCGGCGCAGGTGGTGCACGCCGGCCAGGTCCGTGCCCGGGATGTCCAGGCGGCGGGGTTCGGCGCCGGTCGCCAGGAGCAGCTTGTCGTAGCGGACGACGGTGCCGTCCTCGCCGAAGCGGACCGTCCTCGCCGTACGGTCGATCGCGTCGACGGTCTGGCCGAGGTGCAGCTCGATGTCGTGGGCCGCGTACCAGGCGGGTTCGTGCACGAAGACGCTGTCGCGTTCCTCCTTGCCGAGGAGGTACCCCTTGGACAGCGGCGGGCGCTCGTAGGGGTGGTCGCGTTCGTCGCAGATCAGTATCACGCGGCCGGTGAAGCCCTCCGCGCGGAGCGTCTCGGCCGCCTTCGCGCCGGCCAGTCCGCCTCCGACGATGACGAATGTCTGATCCGCGTCGACCACTAGTTGCCTCCTCGTCAGGATGTCGCCACTTGCGAGCGTCCCGCACGGAGCGTGATGCGGGAAGAGGGAGTGACCCGATCAGGCCACGGAGGGTCACATTCGGGGGTGCTCGCGTCCCGTCCGTCGCGTCAGTCTCATCCCTGCCCCGTCAGACGGGCGTGAAGCGAACGGGCGGAGGTGTCGGTGAGGGAGGCGATCTGGTCGACGATCACCCGCTTGCGCGCCCTGTCGTCCGCCGCCCGGTCGAACAGGGCGCGGAACTGCGGGTCCAGGCCGTCCGGGGCGCGGGCGGTGAGCGCCTCGGCCAGTTCGGCGACGACGACCCGCTGGTCGGCGCGCAGCCGCTCCTGCTCGGCGCGCTGCATCACGTAGAGGTCGGCGACGGCCTTGAGGACGGCGCACTCCATCCGGGTCTCGCGCGGGACGACCAGCTCGGCGGCGTACCGGGTGAGCCGCCCGGCGCCGTAGGCGGTGCGGGTGGCGGTCTCGGCGGCCAGGCAGAAGCGGCCGATGAGCTGGCTGGTGGCGTCCTTGAGGCGGGCCTGGGCGACGGCCGTGCCGTCGTAGCCGTGCGGCCACCACTCCTGGGCGAGGAGGCGGTCCAGGGCCTCGGCGAGCTCGGCGGGGTCGGTGTCGGCGGGCACGTACCGGCCGCGGGCGACCTCGAAGACGTCCCGGCGTTCGGGGTCGGCCTGGAGGCAGTTCGGGTCGATGTGGCCGGCGTGCAGGCCGTCCTCCACGTCGTGCACGGAGTAGGCCACGTCGTCGGACCAGTCCATGACCTGCGCCTCGAAGCAGGTGCGGGTGCCGGGGGCGTCCTTGCGGAGCCAGTCGAAGACCGGGCGGTCGTCCTCGTAGACGCCGAACTTGTTCGACGCCGGGTCGGTGGGGTGGGCGCCGCGGGGCCAGGGGTACTTGGTGGCGGCGTCGAGGGTGGCGCGGGTGAGGTTGAGGCCGACGGAGCCGTCCGGGGTGAACCGCTTGGGCTCGATGCGGGTGAGGAGCCTCAGGGACTGGGCGTTGCCCTCGAAGCCGCCGCAGTCCGCCGCGAACTCGTTGAGGGCCTGTTCGCCGTTGTGGCCGAAGGGTGGGTGGCCGAGGTCGTGGGAGAGGCAGGCGGCTTCGACGAGGTCGGGGTCGCAGCCGAGGGCCGCGCCCAGTTCGCGGCCGACCTGGGCGCATTCGAGGGAGTGGGTGAGGCGGGTGCGGGGGCTGGCGTCCCAGGCGGGGCCCATGGTGCCGGGCGTCACCACTTGGGTCTTGCCGGCGAGTCTTCTGAGGGCGGCGCTGTGCAGGACCCGGGCCCGGTCGCGTTGGAAGGCGGTGCGGCCGGGGCGTTTGTCGGGTTCCGGGGCCCAGCGGTCGACTGACGTCGGGTCGTAGGCCGTGGGGTCTGGTGCGGTGCCGTCCATGTGTCGACAGTACGGGCACGGGTTGTGCTGCACGCCGTCTCGGGTGCCGAGTTCGGTGGTGTGGCGTGTGCGGGCACGTCGTGGCTTGTCGCGCGGTTCCCCGCGCCCCTCAGGGCATCAGGCTGAAGCCAGTTCCCGGAACGCGGGCGACGTCGTCAAGGCCTCCTCGTAGCGGTGGAGGACGAGGTCGGCCATCGACGGGTGGGTGCCGAGGGGGGCCGCCGCGATCCAGGGGGCCTTCTGGGTGGACTCCGTGGCGAAGCGGCCGGGGGCCGTGAAGTAGGACGCGAGGGCTATGTGGCGGCGGCCCCTGGCCAGGAGGGTGCGGACGGCCGTGTCGACCGTCGGGGTCGCGGCGGCGGCGTAGGCCGGGAGGACGGGGACGCCCAGGCGGGCCGCGAGGAGGTGGGCCGTGCGGGCGGTGTCCGATTTCGCGTCCGGGTCGCGGGAGCCGGCCGCGGCGAGGACCACCGCGCTGGTGCGGCGGGGTGTCGTGCCCCAGCCGGCCTCCGTCAGGCGGGCCTGGAGGGCGTCGACGAGGAGGGGG
>NZ_JAIGQA010000105.1:0-28714 GCF_019733245.1 Streptomyces sp. WAC04114 | reverse complement strand
GCCCAGCACCCCGCCTCCGCCACCCTCCGGTGGTCCTCCGACAAAGGCTGGGTCGACCGGCCCACGGCCGAGCCCCCCGAGGCCGCCTCGATGCCGACGCTCGCCCAGCTGACCACGGCCGAGCAGCGGTGGGCCGACCGCGAGGAGGACATCACCACCGTCGGCGGTGACCCCTACGAGGTGGGGCAGGTCTTCGCCCGGCGCTGGGTCGAGCGCCTCGGCGACCAGCACCACCTGCAGAAACTGTCCGGGATGTACCCGCGCATCCCGCACCGCGTCGACGGGGAGCTGCTGCGCTACGCCGCCCGCTTCGGTCTGCTCGCCCACAAGGACGACCAGATCGACGAGCGGGACCGTTACGCCATCCGGGCCGGCTTCTGGCGGGAGATCAGCGTGCGCACGGGCGTGGAGCACCCACCCCTGGACGCCTGAGTTCTTAGCCGACGGAATTCCCGGTACGGACCGACCCGAGAGCGGACCGGGGTCGCCGACCCCGTAGTCTCGTCCCTTGTGAGTAAGCGCGCGGCACAGGCATTTCGGCACGATGGTGACGTCGTGTGCGCGGTGCGCGGGCTGACCAAGACCTATCCGGCGGTCCGGGGCCGGCGCGGCACCCCCGGAACACCCGAGGTCCGGGCCACGGACGACGTGACGCTGGACATCCGCCGCGGCGAGATCTTCGGCCTGCTCGGTCCCAACGGGGCCGGCAAGTCCACCCTCGTGCGCCAGCTGACCGGGCTGATGCGGCCCGACCGCGGCAGCGTGGAGATCCTCGGGCACGACATCGTCCGCCACCCCGAGCGGGCCGCGCGGATCCTCGCCTACCTCGGGCAGGAGTCGACCGCCCTCGACGAGCTGACCGTGTCGCTCGCCGCCGAGACCACCGGGCGGCTGCGCGGCCTGGACGTACGGCACGCGCGTGCCGAGCGGGACGCCGTCCTCGAGGAGCTGGGGCTCGCGCCGCTCGCCGGGCGGCCGCTGAAGAAGCTCTCCGGGGGGCAGCGGCGCCTGGCGTGCTTCGCGGCGGCCCTGGTGGGGGAGCGGCCGCTGCTCGTGCTGGACGAGCCGACCACCGGCATGGACCCGGTGGCGCGGCGGGCCGTGTGGTCCGCCGTCGACCGGCGCCGGGCCGAGCACGGGACGACCGTGCTGCTCGTGACCCACAACGTCATCGAGGCCGAGACGGTGCTGGACCGGGTGGCCGTCCTCGACCGGGGGCGGGTGATCGCCTGCGACACCCCCGCCGGGCTCAAGGAGCAGGTCGCTGGTGAGGTGCGCGTCGACCTCGTGTGGCGGGACGAGGCTCCGCTGTACGTGCCCGAGGTGGCCGCGCTGAAGGACCGGGTCGTGGAGTCGGGCCGCCGCTGGACGCTGCGGCTCGGGCCCGAGGAGGCCCGGACGGTCGTCGCGACCGTCACCGGCGGGGCCGCCTTCGCCGCCCTGGACGACTTCACGCTGGCCACCCCCAGCCTGGAGGACGTGTACCTCGCCCTCGGCGGGGCCGTGCAGCAGGGGCTGGTGAAGACGTGAGCGCGAGGACACCGGGCGCGTGGGCCGTGAGCGGACCGGCCGCCGCATACGTACCGAACAGGCGACTGCCGCAGTGGACCCGAGCGAAGGGGAGCAGCGCGACGTGAGTGTCGTACCCGCCGATGTCCTGCCGGGCAGTGCCCTGGCCGTGGAGGAGCCCGCCGCGTGTGCGGCCGAGCTCGGGCCTCGGGCGCGGCTGTGGCCGTCGCTGGCGGCCGTGTACCGGGCCCAGCTCTCCCGGGCGCGGGTGGCGCGGATCCCGCTGCTGTTCGTGGCGACCTTCCAGTCGGTCGGGATCATGATCCTGATGCGCGGGGTCGTGGACGACGGGGCGGAGGCGCAGGCCGTCGTCGCCGGGTCGTCGGTCCTGGTGGTCGCCTTCGTCGCGCTGAACCTGCTCGCGCAGTACTTCGGGCAGCTGCGCGCCAGCGGCGGGCTCGATCACTACGCGACGCTGCCGGTGCCGCCGGCGGCCGTGGTGCTGGGGGCTGCGGGCGCGTACGCCTCGTTCACCGTGCCCGGAACCGTGGTGACGGCGCTGTTCGGCTGTGTGCTGTTCGGGCTGCCGATGGCCCATCTGTGGGTCCTCATGGCCGTGATCCCGCTCGCGGGCGCCGCGCTAGCCGGGCTCGGGGCGGCGCTGGGGCTGCTCGCGCCCCGGCCGGAACTGGCCACGCTGCTCGGGCAGCTGGGCATGTCGGCGGCGCTGCTGCTGGGCGTGCTGCCGGCGGACCGGATGCCGGAGGTCGTGCGCTTCACGCGGGACCTGCTGCCGTCGACGTACGGCGTGGAGGCCTTCGCGCGGACGTTCGGGCCGCATCCCGACTGGGCCTTCGTGCTCGGCGACCTCGCGGTGTGCGGGGTCGTGGGCGTCGTCTCGCTGGCCGTGGCGACCTGGGCGTACCGCCGGGCGGCCGTCCGTTGAGCGCGGAGCGGTCCGCCGGTGACGCGGCGCACGAGCCGGGCTGGCACGATGGCAGGGTGACCGCACCACTGACTCCGCCAACGCCCCCGCACGAACACTCCGCACAGGGTGCGTGGCAGCCGCCGGCCGCCGGGCCTCAGGCTCCCGGTTCCCAGCACGCCGAGTACGCCGGGCACGGCTGGTACGGACAGGACGGCCCCGGAATGAGGACGGAACTGCGGGAGGCCGCCGTGATCGCGGTGGCCGTGGCGCTCGGCGGGGTGCTGCTCGGCGTGCTGTGGTGGTGGCTCGCGCCGCATGTGCCGCTGGTCGGCGACGTGGTGGAGAAGAACTGGGTCGTCTACCTCAAGGACACCGAGGGCGAGCAGGCCATCGGTGTCGACGGCACGTTCACGCTGCTCGGGCTGGCCTTCGGCGCCCTCAGCGCGCTGGTCGTCTTCCTGCTGCGGCGGCGCGGGGGCGTGCCGCTGGTGGTGGGGCTGGCCCTCGGAGGCCTGCTCGGGTCGTTGCTCGCCTGGCGGGTCGGGGTGTGGCTCGGGCCCGCCGAGGACGTGATCGCGCACGCGCGGGAAGTCGGGCAGGGCGTCACCTTCGACGCGCCGCTGAAGCTGGGCGCGAAGGGCGCGTTGCTGGCCTGGCCGCTCGCCGCGCTGGTGCTCCACCTCGGGCTCATGGCGCTGTTCGGCCCCCGCGACCCGGAGCCGGAATTCGGCGCGGGCCCGTATCCGGGCCCGCCGCCCGCCGACGGCCGATAGGTTCCGGGGCCGCTTTTCGCTTTGGCCTGAGCGCTCAGAATCCGCCTTCGCCTGCGGCCTGTGCCGTTCCGGGGTTGCCTTTCGCCTGCGGCCTGAGCGTTCCGGTGGCTTTTCGCCTGGGGCCTGTGCGTTTCGAGGCGGCTTTTCGCCTGCGGCTTGTGCCGTTCCGGGGTGGTCTTGCGCCTACGGTCTGGGCGTTCCGGCGGCCTTTCGCCTGGGGCCTGCGCGTTTCGAGGCAGCTTTTCGTCTACAGTCTTAGCGCTCCGGGGGCCCTTCAACCTGCGGCCTGTGCGTTCCGGGGTGGGCCTTTCGCCTGCGGCCTGTGCGTTCCGGGGTGGGCCTTTCGCCTGCGGCCTGTGCCGTTTCGGGGCGGCCCTCCGCCTACGGCCTGAGCGCTCCGGGACCGTCCGCTGCAGCGGCCTGAGCGCTCCGGGGCGGCCCGCCGCAGGCGGCCCGGCTTTCGGGGGCCGCCGTCGCTCAGCGTCCGATCGGCGCCAGGACCGCCTCCGTCAGCTTCTGGAGGTCCTCCGGCGCCAGTTCCACCTCCAGGCCCCTCCTGCCCGCCGAGACGCAGATCGTCGGGTGGGCCGAGGCCGACACGTCGAGGACCGTCGGGAGCTTCTTGCGCTGGCCCAACGGGGAGATGCCGCCCCGGACGTAGCCCGTCGTGCGTTCCGCGAGCGCCGGGTCGGCCATCGCCGCGCGCTTGCCGCCCACGGCCGCCGCCAGGGCCTTCAGGTCCAGCTGGCCCGCCACCGGGACCACCGCGACCGTCAGCGCGCCGTCGACGTCCGCGACCAGGGTCTTGAAGACACGGTCGGGGGAGACGCCCATGGCCTCGGCCGCCTCCTCGCCGTAGGAGGGGTGCGCGGGGTCGTGGTCGTAGGAATGGACCGTGTACACCGCGCCCGCCGCCGTGAGGGCCACCGTCGCCGGGGTGCCGCCCGGCTGGTGCTGCTTCTTCGACTTCTTCGCCATGCGGATCCGCTCAGTTGAGGCTCATCGGGCCGCGCGTCAGCTCCGACGCGGGCAACGACGGCAGACTACGGATGATCGCCGTCTCGGAGCGAAGGAGTTTCAGCTCGTCGCGCAGGCGGGACGCCGTGTCGGGCGCCTGGAGCAGCCGCTGCTTGGTCGGGGTGTCCAGCATCATCGCGGCCGCGACGAGGTACGACACCACGCCCGGCTCGTCCGGCAGTTCGGCCCCCGTCGCGAGAGACCGCTCCCGCGCCCCGGCCAGCCGTTTCTGGTACTGGCGGAAGGACCGCAGCACGCCCTCGGCCAGCGGCGCGGCCTCGTCGCCCGGTTCCTCCTCCAGAGGCTCCAGCTCGGCCGTCAGGAAGGGCCCGGACGCCTCGACGGACAGCAGTTTCACCCGGGTCGTGCCGGTCGCCAGGACCTCGTAGGAGCCGTCGGTGCGCTCCCGGATCGTCGCCGCGTCGGCGATGCAGCCGACCTTGTGGAACGCCTTGGCCGGGTCCGTGCCGAAACCGGCCGCGGGTCCCCGCTCGGGCAGGGCGGTCGGGTCGGGCATGCCGGGCGCGGTCGAGGCCACCTCGTGGCCGTCGCGGATCGCCACGACGGCGAACCTGCGCGGCTCGTCCTCGGGCGTCTTCAGCAGCTCGCGCATCATGGCGCGATACCGCTCCTCGAAGACGTTGAGCGGGAGCACGAGCCCCGGGAACAGCACCGAGTTCAAGGGGAAGAGGGGGAGCCGGACGGTGGTCACGACGCAAAAGCCTAATGGTCGCCGGGACGGACTCGACCGCCCCGTTCACTCCGTGGATGCCAGGACGGGTCCCCGGCCACCGCGGACCGCACGTCCTCGCACACCCGCAGGAAGTGCCCGAGCGGGTCGTCCGACACCTGGTCCCAAGGGAACGAGGTGGCGTACGGGCCGTTCAGGCGCAGCTGCTCGACGGCGTCCGGCCAGCGCTCCAGGCGTACCAGGACGAAGATCAGCAGGTTCCGCATCCGGGCCGGCCAGGGGTCGTGGGCCGGCAGCAGCGGGGACAGCGCGATCGCTCGGTCGGCGGCCGCGTCCAGCCGCTCGCGCGGCACCTCTGGCCCGCAGCCGTCGGTGAGGTAGCCGAAGGCCGCCCGCAGCGGCAGGGCCTGGACGAGCGCGCCGGCGGGAGCGTCCTGGGCGGCCCGGTCGGCGAAGTCGAAGCACTCGCGGTGCGAGCCGTGCCAGGAGGCGGCCAGGTAGCGCAGAGCCGCCACATGGCAGCCGTAGTGGTGCGGGGCACGGCGTACGGCCGCCGCCCACAGCTCCTCGAAGTACGTGTGCCCGGCCTGTGCGCCCCGGGCGTGGTCGAGCGCGAGCCGCCACGGCACCGGGTCCCGCTGGTCGCCCCGGGCCGCCGCCGTGATCAGCGGGCTCACCTCGCGCAGCAGCTCGGCCCGGGCCGGTGACTGCCAGGCCCGGTCCACCGCCAGCTGGGCCCCGACCAGCAGCGCGTCGGGGTCCTGCGGGGCGATGGCGAGCCAGGCGTCCAGCCACTCGGGCCGGGAGCGGGCGAAGGCGGCCAGCCGGGTCACGTACCGGTCGCGCCGCTCCCACTCCGAGGCCACGCGCGTGGCCAGGAGCAGCGAGGCGGCCGGGAGGTGGTCGCCCCGGGCGGCGGCGACCAGCGCCGGGCTCAGCCGGGCGTCGGGCGCGTCGAGCAGCACCTCGTCGTCGGCGCACGGCTCGCCGACGAGGTGGGGGGAGGTCCTTGCCATCCGGCTCGCGCGGATGAACGGCAGCTGCATTGCCATGGTGCCGACCATTGAAAGTCGGCTGGTCATGGCGGCGCCAGACTGTTCATGGAACCTACGGAAAGTTGTACATCCGATGGTCAAGAGAACGTAAAACCGTGACAGTTCCATACCTGTGGTCACATCAGCACCATCAGTTGCGACGCAGCAGTCGCGTCGCCCCCGCCGCCACCGTCGTCGCGAGGATCCAGCCCAGCAGGATCATCGCCGCCGCCAGCCACTGCCAGGGCCCCCGCAGCTGCCAGAACCCCACCTGGCCCAGGTCGATGACGGGCAGCAGCAGGTCGAGGGTGAACAGCGTCGGATTCCACTCCGGGTGCTCACCCCGCTTCATCGGCGGATGCCCGGCCTGCGCGAAGGCCAGGGAGCCCGCCGCCCACAGCACCGCCATCCACACCGCGGCCCGGCCCGGCCGGTACCCGTAGGCGACCGTGAAGTCCTGCGCGTAGCCCCACAGCTTGGCCGCCATCGGCAGGCTCTCGCGGTGCCGGCGCTGCTTGGCCAGCAGCACCTCGCGGGCGTCCTCGTCCTCCCCGCCGGCCCGCAGCACGGCCGCGAGGCGCTCGTACGGCTCCGGGTTGTACTCGGCCGTCGCCGCCGCCACCCACCGAAGCCGCTCGTCCGGCGGGAACGGTCCGCGCGGCACGAGGTTCTCGTAGACGAAGCCGCCCATGTGCAGCCGCCCCGGGCCCGGCCAGGCGTCCGCGCGGTCCATCAGGTTGACGACCCTCGCCCCGGACAGCACCACCCGCCCACGCACCGGCTGCTCCCCGAGGAACCGCAGCTCCGGCGTCTGCACCCGGCGCAGCGACAGCTCCTGGTCGTCCGTGAGGGTGAACCGGGCCCGCTCGAAGTCGACGGCGTCACCGAACCGGCCGTCGTCCAGCCGGATCCCGCCCTCGCACGCGAAGCGCTGGATGCGCGTCCCCTGCGCCGGGGTCATCCCGCTCATCGCCTGGGCGCCGACTCCCGCCGGTGTCAGATACAGGCTCCGCTCGACGGTCAGCTGCGGGGCGTTCAGCGCGAGCCGCTCGAAGGGGTTGCTCAGCCGTGCGCCGCGCAGGCTCAGCGACACGCCGATCGTCGCGGCGCGCAGGCTCAGCTCGCCGTGCGACTCCAGCAGCTCCGCCTGTAAGTCCTGGCCGACGGTCATGCCGTCCGCGGCGATCGACCGGCCGCTGTGATCCCGGTGCACGATCGCCTGGTTGAGCATCAGGTCCGTGCCGATCTGCGCGTCCGTGAGCCGGATGCCGTGGTGGAAACGGCAGCGCGGCAGATGCAGATCGCCCTCGGTGTGCACCCGGGCCGCCTCCAGCCGGGGCACCGAGCAGTCCACCACGCGCAGGGTGGTGAAGCGGGCCTCCGGCAGCAGCACGTCCTGCTCGAAGCGGCACCGGCGCATCTCGACGTACGGCACCACCGTGCCGCCCGCGAGGTCCAGGGAGCCGCTGACCTGCACACCGATCAGCTTCAGGGACGACACGCGGCCGGCCAGGGCGGGCGGCCCGTCGAGGAGCAGCCAGCACACGATCCGGGCCCGGACGGTCCGCTCCTCGCCCCACGGGTGGCCGCCGTGCGGATCGTCGGCCACGGCGTCGCCGCAGCTCAGGTCATACACGGTGCCGTTGCGGAAGGCCTGCCACATGCCGGCCTCGGCCGCGGTCAGGTCGTCGGGCAGATCCCCGGCACGGACGCCGGCCCCCTCGGTCACAGCTCTTTCCTTCCTCCCCGGGTACTCACGGGTCACTTGCCTCGTACACCAGTTCATGCCCGCTCTGTGACGGCCCGAACACATGACGTGAAGGGGATCTTCCGGGTGCCGACGGCTTTCTGTATCAGCCATTGATACGCGCGGACGACGCCTCACCCGGGTCTGAGAGAATTGAGCACGTGATCTCCCGAATCGATCTGCGCGGCGACGCCCTCGTCGAGGGCCCCGCCCTGCGTGACCTGCTGCCCCGAGCCGACTTCGACGTAGCGGCCGCCCTCGAGAAGGTGCGTCCGATCTGCGAGGACGTGCATCATCGCGGCGACGCGGCGCTGATCGACTTCGCCGAGCGGTTCGACGGGGTCAGGCTCGATCAGGTCCGGGTACCGGCCGCCGCGCTCACCCGCGCGCTGGAGGAGCTCGACCCGGCCGTGCGCGCGGCCCTGGAGGAGTCCATCAGCCGCGCCCGGACCGTCCACCGCGCCCAGCGCCGCGCCACGCACACCACCCAGGTCGTGCCCGGCGGCTCCGTGACCGAGAAGTGGGTGCCGGTCGACCGCGTCGGGCTGTACGCGCCCGGCGGCCGGTCCGTCTACCCGTCCTCCGTGATCATGAACGTGGTGCCCGCCCAGGAGGCCGGCGTCGAATCCGTCGCGCTCGCCTCACCCGCCCAGGCCGAGTTCGGCGGCCTGCCGCACCCGACCATCCTCGCCGCCTGCGCGCTGCTCGGCATCGACGAGGTCTACGCGGCCGGCGGCGCCACCGCCGTCGCGATGTTCGCCTACGGCACCGAGTCCTGCGCGCCCGCGAACATGGTCACCGGCCCCGGCAACATCTGGGTCGCCGCCGCCAAGCGCTACTTCACCGGCCGGATCGGCATCGACGCCGAGGCCGGCCCGACCGAGATCGCCGTCCTCGCCGACGACACGGCCGACCCGGTGCACGTCGCCTCCGACCTGATCAGCCAGGCCGAGCACGACCCGCTGGCCGCCGCCGTCCTGGTCACCGACTCCGTCGAACTCGCCGACGCGGTCGAGAAGGAACTGGAGCCGCAGGTCGCGGCCACCCGGCACGTCGAGGACCGGATCGTCCCGGCCCTGTCCGGCAGGCAGTCCGCGATCGTGCTGGTCGACGGCATCGACGAGGGCCTCAAGGTGGTCGACGCGTACGGCGCCGAGCACCTGGAGATCCAGACGGCCGACGCCGCCGCCGTGGCCGACCGCGTCCGCAACGCCGGCGCGATCTTCATCGGCCCCTGGGCGCCCGTGTCGCTGGGCGACTACGCGGCCGGGTCCAACCATGTCCTGCCCACCGGCGGCTGCGCCTGCCACTCCTCGGGTCTGTCGGTCCAGTCCTTCCTGCGCGGCATCCACATCGTCGACTACACGCGCGAGGCGCTGGCCGACGTCGCGCACCACGTGGTCACGCTGGCCGAGGCGGAGGACCTGCCGGCCCACGGCGCGGCGATCAAGGCGAGGTTCGACTGGAAGGTTCCCCAGGGCAAGTGAACGACGTACGCATCGACGATCTCCCCGTACGGGACGAGCTGCGTGGCAAGTCCCCCTACGGCGCGCCCCAGCTGGACGTCCCCGTACGGCTGAACACCAACGAGAACCCCTACCCGCTGCCCGAACCGCTGGTCGAACGCATCGCCGAGCGGGTCCGTGAGGCCGCCCGGAATCTCAACCGCTACCCGGACCGGGACGCGGTCGAGCTGCGCACGCGGCTTGCGGAGTACCTCACCGACACCTCCGGCCACGAGGTCGGCGTGGCCAACGTCTGGGCGGCCAACGGCTCCAACGAGGTCATCCAGCAGCTGCTGCAGACCTTCGGCGGACCGGGCCGCACCGCCATCGGCTTCGAGCCGTCGTACTCGATGCACGGCCTCATCTCGCGCGGCACCGGCACCGGCTGGATCTCCGGTCCGCGCAATGAGGACTTCACCATCGACGTCGCCGCCGCCGAGAAGGCCATCGCGGAGAACCAGCCGGACGTCGTCTTCATCACCACCCCCAACAACCCCACGGGCACCGCCGTCCCGCCCGAGACGGTCCTCGCGCTGTACGAGGCCGCGCAGGCGGCGAAGCCGTCGATGGTGGTGGTCGACGAGGCGTACATCGAGTTCAGCCACGGCGACTCGCTGCTGCCGCTGCTGGCCGGCCGGCCGAACCTCGTCGTCTCCCGCACGATGTCGAAGGCGTTCGGCGCGGCGGGCCTGCGCCTGGGCTACCTAGCCGCGCACCCGGCCGTCGTCGACGCCGTCCAGCTGGTCCGGCTGCCCTACCACCTGTCGGCCGTGACCCAGGCGACCGCCCTGGCCGCCCTGGAGCACACCGACACGCTGTTGGGCTACGTCGAGCAGCTCAAGACCGAACGGGACCGCCTGGTCACCGAACTGCTCGCGATCGGCTACGAGGTGACCGCGTCGGACGCGAACTTCGTGCAGTTCGGCCGGTTCGAGGACTCCCACGAGACCTGGCGGAAGATCCTCGACCGGGGCGTCCTGGTCCGGGACAACGGCGTGCCCGGCTGGCTCCGGGTCACCGCCGGGACCCCCGAAGAGAACGACGCGTTCCTCGACGCGGTACGTGAAGTGAAGAAGGAGCAGAGCGCATGAACCGCGTAGGCCGCATAGAGCGGGTGACCAAGGAGACCTCGGTCCTCGTCGAGATCGACCTCGACGGCACCGGGAAGACCGACATCAAGACCGGCGTCGGCTTCTACGACCACATGCTCGACCAGCTCGGCCGGCACGGTCTGTTCGACCTCACGGTGAAGACCGAGGGCGATCTGCACATCGACTCGCACCACACCATCGAGGACACCGCCCTCGCCCTCGGCGCCGCCTTCAAGCAGGCCCTCGGCGACAAGGTCGGCATCTACCGCTTCGGCAACTGCACGGTCCCGCTGGACGAGTCCCTCGCCCAGGTCACCGTCGACCTGTCCGGCCGCCCCTACCTCGTGCACACCGAGCCCGAGAAGATGGCGCCGATGATCGGCGAGTACGACACCACCATGACCCGGCACATCCTGGAGTCCTTCGTGGCCCAGGCGCAGATCGCGCTGCACGTGCACGTGCCCTACGGGCGCAACGCGCACCACATCGTGGAGTGCCAGTTCAAGGCGCTCGCCCGCGCCCTGCGCTACGCCTCCGAGCGGGACCCGCGCGCGGCCGGCATCCTCCCGTCCACGAAGGGCGCCCTGTGAACGGCACCTCGACCCTGCTGATCGTCGTCGGTCTCTTCCTCGTCGGCGGGATCTACTCCTTCATCAAGCAGAAGATGCCCAAGGGCCTGATCGTGCTGCTGTCGATCGGCGCCGCGATGTGCCTGACGGCCGGTGTGGTGAGGCTGGAGGTGTGGAATTGAGCGCCCCTCGCAAGAACGTGGTGGTCTTCGACTACGGCTTCGGCAACGTCCGTTCCGCCGAGCGCGCCCTCGCCCGCGCGGGAGCCGACGTCGAGATCACGCGTGACTACGACAAGGCCCTGAACGCCGACGGCCTGCTGGTGCCCGGCGTCGGCGCCTTCGCCTCCTGCATGACCGGCCTGCGCGAGGCCCGCGGCGACTGGATCGTCGACCGCAGGCTGTCCGGCGGCCGCCCGGTCATGGGCATCTGCGTCGGCATGCAGATCCTCTTCGCGCGCGGCATCGAGCACGGCGTGGAGAGCGAGGGCCTCGACGAGTGGCCCGGCTCCGTCGAGCCGCTCCAGGCCGAGATCGTGCCCCACATGGGCTGGAACACCGTCGAAGCGGCGCCCGGCTCGCAGCTGTTCGCCGGCCTCGACCCGGACGCCCGCTTCTACTTCGTGCACTCCTACGCCGTCCACGACTGGTCCCTGGAGACGCACAACCCGGCGATGACGGCCCCCAAGGTCACCTGGTCCACCCACGGCAAGCCGTTCGTCGCCGCCGTCGAGAACGGCGCCCTGTGGGCCACCCAGTTCCACCCCGAGAAGTCCGGCGACGCCGGAGCCCAGCTCCTCACCAACTGGATCGGAACACTGTGAGCAAGCTCGAACTCCTCCCCGCCGTCGACGTCCGGGACGGCCAGGCCGTCCGCCTGGTGCACGGCGAGTCCGGCTCGGAGACCTCCTACGGCTCCCCGCTGGAGGCCGCCCTCGCCTGGCAGCGCTCCGGCGCCGAATGGCTGCACCTGGTCGACCTCGACGCCGCCTTCGGCACCGGGAACAACCGCGAGCTGATCGCCGAGGTCGCCCGCGCCATGGACATCAAGGTGGAGCTGTCCGGCGGCATCCGCGACGACGAGACCCTCGCCGCCGCCCTCGCCACCGGCTGCAAGCGCGTCAACCTCGGCACCGCCGCCCTGGAGACGCCGGAGTGGGTCGCCAAGGTCATCGCCGAGCACGGCGACCAGATCGCCGTCGGTCTCGACGTCCGCGGCACGACCCTGCGCGGGCGCGGCTGGACCCGCGACGGCGGCGACCTCTACGAGACGCTGGCGCGCCTCGACAAGGAGGGCTGCGCGCGGTACGTCGTCACCGACATCGCCAAGGACGGCACGCTCCAGGGCCCCAACCTGGAACTGCTGCGCAACGTGTGCGCCGCCACCGACCGCCCCGTCGTGGCCTCCGGCGGGGTCTCCTCGCTCGACGACCTGCGCGCCATCGCCGAACTCGTCCCGCTCGGTGTCGAGGGCGCCATCGTCGGGAAGGCGCTGTACGCGAAGGCGTTCACCCTTGAAGAGGCCTTGGAGGCTGTGTCGTCATGACCGTACGGCGTGTGCAGAGCGGAAGTCCCTGGGAAGAGTCCTTCGGTTTTGCACGCGCCGTCGAGGCGGGCGACCGGGTGCTGGTGGCGGGCACGACCGCGTTCAAGGGCGATGTGCTCTACGGCGAGGGCGACCCGTACGAGCAGGCCAAGGTGGCCATCACCACCGCCCTGGAGGCGATCGCCGAGTTCGGGCTCACGCCCGAGTCCGTGATCCGCACCCGGATCTACCTCGCGCACGCCCGGGACGTCGACGCGGTGGGCCGGGCCCACAAGGAGATGTTCGACGGCGTGCGCCCGGTCACGACCCTGCTGGTCGTGCAGGGCTTCATCGACTCCCGGGTCCTGGTGTCGGTGGAAGTGGAAGCATTCAGAGGGACACCTTCAGCGGAACACTAAGAGGAGCACGATTCATGACCCTGGCGGTCCGAGTCATCCCCTGCCTGGACGTGGACAACGGCCGGGTCGTCAAGGGCGTCAACTTCCAGAACCTGCGCGACGCGGGCGACCCCGTCGAGATGGCCAAGGTGTACGACGCCGAGGGCGCCGACGAGCTGACGTTCCTGGACATCACCGCCTCGTCGGGCAACCGCGAGACCACGTACGACGTGGTGCGCCGCACGGCCGAGCAGGTGTTCATCCCGCTCACGGTCGGAGGCGGCGTCCGCACCGCCGAGGACGTGGACAAGCTGCTGCGTGCCGGCGCGGACAAGGTCGGCGTCAACACGGCCGCGATCGCCCGGCCCGACCTGATCCGCGAGATCGCCGAGCGTTTCGGCCGCCAGGTGCTGGTCCTGTCGGTCGACGCCCGCCGCACCGAGTCGGGCTCCTTCGAGGTCACCACCCACGGTGGCCGCAAGGGCACCGGCATCGACGCCGTCGAGTGGGCCCACCGGGCCGCCGAACTGGGCGCCGGCGAGATCCTGCTCAACTCGATGGACGCCGACGGCACCAAGGACGGCTACGACCTGGAGATGATCCGGGCCGTACGCAAACACGTCACGGTCCCGGTCATCGCCTCGGGCGGCGCGGGCAGGCTGACCGACTTCCCCCCGGCCGTCGAGGCGGGCGCGGACGCGGTCCTGGCGGCCTCCGTGTTCCACTTCGGCGACCTGCGCATCGGCCAGGTCAAGGAGACGCTGCGGGAGGCGGGTCACCCGGTGCGGTGACGCCCCGTCCGCAGTGAGCCCCGGCCGCGCGATGCGGCCGGGGCTCTCTCGGAAACGAGCTCAGACGCCGGGCTCAGATGCCGAGCTGCTTCGACTCGTGCAGCTTCGCGATCGCGTTCTCGTCCCCGTCGAGGTCGACCTTGGCCGCGCTCTGACGGCCGTAGGAGAACAGAACCAGCTCGGACGGCTCGCCGGTCACGGTGACCACCGGGGTGCCGCGGTGGGCCACCGCCGTCTGACCGTCGGGCCGGCGCAGGACCAGGCCCGTCGGCACGCCGCGGCCCATCAGCCGGGCGGTGCGCTCCAGCCGGGACCACAGGGCGTCCTGGAAGACCGGGTCGAGGTCGCGCGGGGTCCAGTCGGGCTGGGCGCGCCGGACGTCCTCGGTGTGGACGTAGAACTCGATGATGTTCGACGCCTCGTCGACGGGCTTGAGGGAGAAGGGCGAGAAGCGCGGCGGGCCCGTACGGATCAGCTGGATCAGCTCCTCGTACGGCTTGTCGGTGTACTCCGCCATCACCTTCTCCAGACGCGGCGCGAGCTGCTTGATCAGCATCCCGCCGGCGGCGTCCGGGCGGCGCTCGCGCACCACCACGTGCGCGGCGAGGTCCCGGGTCGTCCAGCCCTCGCACAGGGTGGGCGCGTCCGGGCCCGCGGTCTCCAACAGGTCGGCGAGGAGAAGTCGTTCACGCTTGGCATGGGTCGACATGGGGCCAGCCTACGACCGGCCGTCGGGTCCGCCCAGTGGACACTCCACCAGCCCTGTCGGTGACGCCCGGCACAATGGTCACCATGACCAGCACGCCCAGCCCTCTCGACCCGGAGATCGCCGCGCGCCTCAAGCGCAGCCCCGACGGTCTCCTGCCCGCCATCGCCCAGCAGTACGACACCGGAGAGGTGCTCATGCTCGGCTGGATGGACGACGAGGCGCTGCACCGCACCCTGACCACCGGCCGGTGCACCTACTGGTCGCGCAGCCGCCGGGAGTACTGGGTCAAGGGCGACACCTCCGGCCACTTCCAGTGGGTGAAGTCCGTCGCCCTGGACTGCGACGCCGACACCGTGCTCGTCAAGGTCGACCAGGTCGGCGCCGCCTGCCACACCGGCGCGCGCACCTGCTTCGACGCGGACGTGCTCCTCAAGGACGGCGGTCCCGACGGTTCCGCCGCCGATCAGTAAGGTCAGCGGCCATGGACCTCGAGACCTTCCGCAAGCTCGCCACCGACCGGCGGGTCATCCCCGTCACCCGCAAGCTCCTCGCCGACGGCGACACCCCGGTCGCGCTCTACCGCAAGCTCGCCGCCGAACGCCCCGGCACCTTCCTGCTGGAGTCCGCGGAGAACGGCCGCTCCTGGTCCCGGTACTCCTTCGTGGGCGTGCGGTCCGCCGCGACGCTGACCACGCGTGACGGGCAGGCGCACTGGCTCGGCGCCCCGCCCGTCGGCGTCCCCACGGACGGTGACCCCCTCGCCGCCCTGCGCGCCACCATCGAGGCCCTGCACACACCCCACCAGGAGGGCATGCCGCCCTTCACCGGCGGCATGGTCGGCTACCTCGGCTACGACATCGTCCGCCGCCTGGAGAAGATCGGCCCCGGCGAGCGCGACGATCTGAAGCTGCCCGAGCTGACCATGCTCCTCACCAGCGACCTGGCCGTCATGGACCACTGGGAGGGCTCGGTCCTGCTGATCGCCAACGCGATCAACCACAACGACCTCGACACCGGCGTCGACGAGGCGTACGCGGACGCGATCGCCCGTCTGGACGCCATGGAGGCGGACCTCTCGCGCGCGGTGGCCCAGCCCCCCGCCGTCCTGCCGCCCTCCGAGATCCCCGAGTACTCCGCGCTCTGGGGCGGGCCCGACTTCCAGGAGGCCGTCGAGGACATCAAGGAGCGCATCCGGGCCGGCGAGGCCTTCCAGGTGGTGCCCTCCCAGCGCTTCGAGACGCCGTGCACGGCGAGCGCGCTGGACGTCTACCGGGTCCTGCGGGCCACCAACCCGTCCCCGTACATGTACCTGTTCCGCTTCGACGGGTTCGACGTCGTCGGCTCGTCCCCCGAGGCCCTGGTCAAGGTCGAGGACGGCCGGGCCATGGTGCACCCCATCGCCGGCACCCGCTGGCGCGGCGCCACCCCGCAGGAGGACCAGGCCCTCGCCGAGGAGCTGCTCGCCGACCCCAAGGAGCGCGCCGAGCACCTCATGCTCGTCGACCTGGGGCGCAACGACCTGGGGCGGGTCTGCGAACCCGGCTCGGTCGAGGTGGTGGACTTCATGTCCGTCGAGCGCTACTCGCACGTCATGCACATCGTCTCGACGGTGACGGGCCGCGTGGCCGCCGGACGCACCGCCTTCGACGTCCTCACCGCCTGCTTCCCGGCCGGCACCCTCTCCGGCGCCCCGAAGCCCCGCGCCATGCAGATCATCGACGAACTCGAACCCTCCCGGCGCGGCCTCTACGGCGGCTGCGTCGGCTACCTCGACTTCGCCGGCGACTCCGACACCGCCATCGCCATCCGCACCGCCCTCCTGCGTGACGGCACCGCCTACGTGCAGGCCGGGGCGGGCATCGTCGCCGACTCCGACCCGGTCGCCGAGGACACCGAGTGCCGCAACAAGGCGGCCGCGGTGCTGCGGGCCGTGCACACGGCGAACCGGCTGGGAAAGGCCTGAGATGAACCCCGGGTGACGGTTCGCCCGGGGTTCAGGCGATAGTGGGGTACGTGACTGCTGTACCTCACCCCCGTTCCGAAGCCCCCGGATCCGCCCGGGCCGGCCGCCTGAGCCTCGCCGTCGCCCTGCTGAGCGGCGCGCTCGGCGCCGCCGTGGCGCTGCTCGCCACCCGGCAGCAATGGTCGCAGGGCACCGCGACGGTGGCCGGTGGCGCCTTCCCCCTGACCGCCAAGGGCAGCGACGTCACGGGTGTTCCCGCGGCGCTCGCCATAGTGGGCCTCGCCGCGCTCGTCGCCGTGTTCGCCGTCCGCCGCGCCGGCCGCTTCGTCGTCGCCGCGCTGCTCGCGCTCTCCGGCGTCGGCATCGTCACCGCTGCCCTGCTCGGCGCCGCCGACAGCTCCGCGCTCGACGAGCAGGCCGCCCAGGCCTCCGGTGACACCTCGGCCTCCGTCGACGCCCTCAGCCACACCGCCTGGCCGTACGTCGCGGTCGTCGGCGGCGTCCTGATCCTCGTGGCCGGACTGCTCGCCCTGCGCTACGGCCGGCTGTGGCCCGCCATGTCCGGCCGCTACGAGCGCGGCACGACGCCCCAGCCGCGCCGCAAGGCCCCCGCCGTCGACCCCGACCGGCCCGAGGACCTGTGGAAGGCACTCGACCGCGGCGAGGACCCGACCGGGGCCTGAACCCACCCGGGGGTGTGGGAGCACCCCCTGGGGAGCACCCCCGCTCACCCCGCGGGCGCGCGTGCGGGACAATGACTCCGAGCGTCCTGCTCAGACACGCACACAGCAACGAGGAGCAAGCAATGGCGGGCAGCAGCCACGGTCACACCCCGGCCGCCTGGACCGGTGTCACGATCGCCTTCATCGGTTTCTGCGTCTCGGGCGCGTTCATGGTGCTGGACCAGCCGGTGGGCTTCTGGGCGGGCATGGTGGTCGTGCTGCTCGGCGGTGTCGTCGGCGGCATCATGCGGATGATGGGCCTGGGTCAGCCCAAGGAGGCGCACCAGCCGCACCGGACCACGGGCGACCGCGAGCCGGCCGGCGCCGGGAGCTGACCTCGCGGCACGATCCGCGGAGCACGTCCTCACGTGAGGGGCGGCCTGGCACACGGGTGCCGGAGCCGCCCCTCACGCGCGTGCGGGGCACAATGCATACCGTGAACGCCGAGAGCCGAAGGGTGACGCAGAGCGTCCCGAGCCGACTGGCCGTCCCCGCCGGTGCGCTCGCGGCCGTCGCCGCCGCCTTCGCCTACGTGGGCACGGTGGATCCCAACGAGCCCGGCCACTACCCCGTCTGCCCGCTGCTGCGCTACACCGGCCTCTACTGCCCCGGCTGCGGGGGCCTGCGCAGCGCACACGCCTTCGTCCACGGGGACCTCCTCGCGGCGCTGCACGCCAACGCGCCCGCGACCCTCGGCTATCTGGGCTTCGCCGTGCTGTGGACCGTATGGGTGGTCCACGCGGTCCGGGGGCGCCCCCTGCGGATCGACCCGCGTCCGGGGCTGGTGTGGGGCCTCGGGGCGTTGCTGCTGCTCTTCAGCGTTGTCCGGAACCTGCCCTTCGGTGGCTGGCTCCATCCTTGATCAACAGGCGGATGTCCAGTATGGGGGCACCTCCCGCCCGAGCATGCGAAGCTGGTTCGAGGGTGGGGGAGGGACCGCCGTCAACCGGATGTGAGGCCTACGCCCCGCTGCGGATACCATCGCTATGACCATCGGTTTCCGATCGGTCGCTGGAACTGTCAAGAGTCTGGAAGGGGGCCGCTCGCGTGAGTGTGCTCGACGAGATCATCGACGGAGTCCGTGCCGACCTCGCGGAACGGCAGGCGCGCGTCAGCCTCGACGAGCTCAAGGAGCGCGCGGCGAAGGCCCCCGCGGCCAAGGACGGCGCGGCCGCACTGCGCGGCGACGGCGTCAAGGTCATCTGCGAGGTCAAGCGCTCCAGCCCCTCCAAGGGCGCGCTGGCCGCGATCGCCGACCCGGCCGGACTCGCCGCGGACTACGAGGCGGGAGGCGCGGCCGTCATCTCCGTCCTGACCGAGGAGCGCCGCTTCGGCGGCTCGCTCGCCGACCTGGAGGCGGTCCGCGCCCGCGTGGACATCCCGGTCCTCCGCAAGGACTTCATCGTCACGTCGTACCAGCTGTGGGAGGCCCGCGCCTACGGCGCCGACGTCGTGCTGCTGATCGTCGCCGCCCTCGACCAGCCCGCCCTGGAGTCCCTCATCGAGCGCGCCGAGTCCATCGGGCTCACGCCGCTCGTCGAGGTGCACGACGAGGACGAGGTCGAGCGCGCGGTCGACGCCGGCGCCCGCGTGATCGGCGTCAACGCGCGCAACCTCAAGACCCTCGAGGTCGACCGCGGCACCTTCGAGCGGGTGGCGCCGGAGATCCCCGACCACATCATCAAGATCGCCGAGTCCGGCGTCCGCGGCCCGCACGACCTCATCGCGTACGCCAACGCCGGCGCCGACGCGGTCCTGGTCGGCGAGTCCCTCGTCACCGGCAAGGACCCGAGGACGGCGGTCTCGGACCTGGTGGCGGCCGGCGAGCACCCCGCGCTCCGGCACGGCCGGAGCTGATCACCCGCTAGGCTTGCCCCGATGACTCCCACCATGACGACCGTGGACCGGTACGCCCGCCTCGCGCGCGGCTGCCGCCCCCGCGGCTGCCGCGCCCCGGCCCGCCGGATCCACGGCCGCCGCGTGCGCTACGTCATCGGTGACGAACCCGGGCAGGTCAACGGCATGCGATGGCAGCGCGCCCTCTAGGGGCGCGGGGCTCTGTTTGATGTGCGGCTACCGCCGCGCGGGCGCGACCGGCCACTGACGGCCCGCGGTCAACAACCGATCCCCGGCCCCACGGCGACTAGTGCATTCAACACACTCACCGTGAGGTATTCGCATGCCCAGCCAGTTCTTCATCCCCGACCCGGAGGGTCAAACCCCCAGCCCCGAAGGCTACTTCGGGGCATTCGGCGGCAAGTTCATCCCCGAGGCCCTCGTCGCCGCAGTGGACGAGGTCGCCGTCGAGTACGACAAGGCCAAGCACGACCCGGAGTTCGCCAAGGAACTCGACGACCTCCTGGTCAACTACACCGGCCGCCCCAGCTCCCTCACCGAGGTCCCCCGCTTCGCCGCGGAAGCGGGCGGCGCCCGGATCTTCCTGAAGCGGGAAGACCTCAACCACACCGGCTCCCACAAGATCAACAACGTCCTCGGCCAGGCCCTGCTCACCAAGCGCATGGGCAAGACCCGGGTCATCGCCGAGACGGGCGCCGGCCAGCACGGCGTGGCCACCGCCACCGCCTGTGCGCTGTTCGGCCTCGACTGCACCATCTACATGGGCGAGATCGACACCCGGCGCCAGGCACTCAACGTCGCCCGCATGCGCATGCTCGGCGCCGAGGTCATCGCCGTGAAGTCCGGCAGCCGCACGCTGAAGGACGCCATCAACGAGGCCTTCCGCGACTGGGTCGCCAACGTCGACCACACCCACTACCTCTTCGGCACCGTCGCCGGACCGCACCCCTTCCCGGCGATGGTCCGCGACTTCCACCGGGTCATCGGCGTCGAGGCCCGCCGCCAGCTCCTGGAGCGGGCCGGACGCCTGCCCGACGCGGCCGTCGCCTGCGTCGGCGGCGGCTCCAACGCCATCGGCCTCTTCCACGCCTTCATCCCCGACACCGACGTCCGCCTCATCGGCTGCGAACCGGCCGGGCACGGCGTCGAGACCGGCGAGCACGCGGCGACCCTGACCGCGGGCGAGCCCGGCATCCTGCACGGCTCCCGCTCCTACGTCCTCCAGGACGACGAGGGCCAGATCACCGAGCCGTACTCCATCTCGGCCGGTCTGGACTACCCGGGCATCGGCCCGGAGCACGCCTACCTGAAGGACTCCGGCCGCGGCGAGTACCGGGCGGTCACCGACGACGCGGCGATGCAGGCCCTGCGGCTGCTGTCGCGCACCGAGGGCATCATCCCGGCCATCGAGAGCGCCCACGCGCTGGCCGGCGCCCTGGAGGTCGGCAAGGAGCTCGGCAAGGACGGGCTGATCGTGGTCAATCTGTCCGGCCGCGGCGACAAGGACATGGACACCGCCGCGCGCTACTTCGGCCTGTACGACACCGACGCCGAGGTCGCCGAGGACGCCTCCGGCACCGCCGAGATCGAGGGGGACGCCAAGTGAGCGGCAACATCGAGCTGTTGAGCGACACCCTCGCCGCGGCCAGGTCCGAAGGGCGCTCCGCCCTCATCGCCTACCTCCCGGCCGGGTTCCCGACCGTGGACGGCGGCATCGAGGCGATCAAGGCCGTCATCGACGGCGGCGCCGACGTCGTCGAGGTGGGCCTGCCGCACAGCGACCCCGTCCTCGACGGACCCGTCATCCAGACCGCCGACGACATCGCCCTGCGCGGCGGTGTGAAGATCGCCGACGTGATGCGCACGGTCCGCGAGGCCCACGCCGCCACCGGCAAGCCGATCCTCGTCATGACGTACTGGAACCCCGTCGACCGCTACGGCGTCGAGCGGTTCACCGCCGAGCTCGCCGAGGCGGGCGGCGCCGGGTGCATCCTGCCCGACCTGCCCGTGCAGGAGTCGGCGCTGTGGAGGGAGCACGCGGAGAAGCACGGTCTCGCCACCGTCTTCGTCGTCGCCCCCAGCAGCAAGGACGAGCGTCTCGCGCAGATCACCGCGGCGGGCAGCGGCTTCGTCTACGCCGCCTCCCTCATGGGCGTCACCGGCACCCGCGCCAGCGTCAGCAATCAGGCCCAGGACCTGGTGGAACGCACCCGGGCCACGGGGACGGACCTGCCGGTCTGCGTCGGGCTCGGCGTCTCCAGCCCCGCCCAGGCCGCCGAGGTCGCCGGCTTCGCCGACGGCGTGATCGTCGGCTCGGCCTTCGTCAAGGCCATGCTGGACGCCACGGACGACGCGGCCGGTGTCGAGGCCGTGCGCGCGCTCGCCGGTGACCTCGCCAAGGGCGTGCGCGGACAGGCGTAAGAACGTCGGAAGTCATACCGGTCCCTCGTACGGGTGGACCCGGGGCCGGGGAGGCGCGCTGCGCCTCCCCGGTTCGTTTCCGGGGTGTGAGCGAGAAGAACCGTGAGGGAAAGCGCACCGCCCGGGAGAAGCTGGCGGTCGAGCGCGAGAAGCAGAAGTCCGCGGACAAGCGCCGGCGCGCGCTGATCGTGGGCGGGGCCATCGTCGCCGTCCTGGGACTCGCGGCCGTGATCGGCGTCATCGCGGCCAACGCCGGCAAGGACGACGACAGCGAGGCCTCGGGCCCGGTCGTGGCGCCCTCGGGGGCCCAGGGCAAGGACAGCCTGGCCATCCCGGTCGGCAAGGACAGCGCCAAGTCCACGCTCACGGTGTGGGAGGACTTCCGCTGCCCCGCGTGCAAGTCCTTCGAGACGGCGTACCGGCCGGTGATCCACGAGCTGACGAACGCCGGCGAGCTGAAGGTGGAGTACCACCTGGTCACCCTCATCGACGGCAACATGCGCGGCACCGGCTCCCGCAACGCGGCCAACGCCGCGGCCTGCGCCCAGGACGCCGGGAAATTCCCCGCGTACCACGACGTGCTCTTCGACAACCAGCCCCCTGAGGTCGACGACGCCTTCGCGGACAACGCCAAGCTGATCGAGCTGGCCGGCAAGGTCGACGGCCTGGACACCCCCGCCTTCCGCACCTGCGTCGAGAAGGGCACGCACAACGGCTGGGTCGCCAAGTCCCACCAGGCCTTCAACAAGGGCGGCTTCTCGGGCACGCCGACCGTGCTGTTCGACGGCGAGAACATCTACCAGGACCGGACGATGACCCCGGCCAAGCTGAAGCAGATGGTGCAGGAGGCGAACAAGGAGTAAGGGTCTTCTCACGCCCCCGTTATGGACCCGTAGCCGGGCTGCCTGCCGCGGGCCCGGTGCGGCACGGTAGCGTCGACCTTGCCATGGAACTTGCCTTCATTCCCAGCCCGTCACGCGGGGTGCTGTACCTCGGCCCCATTCCGCTGCGCGGCTACGCGTTCTGCATCATCATCGGCGTCTTCGTCGCGGTCTGGCTCGGCAACAAGCGCTGGATCGCCCGGGGCGGGCGGGCCGGCACGGTGGCCGACATCGCTGTCTGGGCCGTGCCCTTCGGTCTCGTCGGCGGTCGGCTCTACCACGTGATCACGGACTACCAGCTGTACTTCAGCGAGGGCCGTGACTGGGTGGACGCCTTCAAGATCTGGGAGGGCGGCCTCGGCATCTGGGGCGCGATCGCGTTCGGCGCGCTGGGCGCGTGGATCGGCTGCCGTCGCCGCGGCATCCCGCTGCCCGCCTACGCCGACGCCGTCGCGCCGGGCATCGCCTTCGCGCAGGCGATCGGCCGCTGGGGCAACTGGTTCAACCAGGAGCTGTACGGCAAGCCCACCGATCTGCCGTGGGCCCTGGAGATCACCTCCTCGTCGGACGGCCGGGTGCCGGGCACGTACCACCCGACGTTCCTCTACGAGTCGCTGTGGTGCATCGGTGTGGCGTTCCTCGTCATCTGGGCGGACCGCCGCTTCCGTCTCGGACACGGCCGGGCGTTCGCGCTGTACGTCGCCGCGTACTGCGCGGGCCGGGCGTGGATCGAGTACATGCGCGTCGACGACGCCCACCACATCCTCGGGCTCCGGCTGAACGTCTGGACCGCGATCCTGGTGTTCCTGCTCGCGGTGACCTACGTGGTGGTGTCGTCCAAGAAGCGGCCCGGGCGCGAGGACGTCGTGGAGCCCGGTGCCGTGACCTCCGGTGACGACGCCGACGGCGGCGAGAAGTCCGAGGACACCGGCACGTCCGAGGCCGACACGTCCGCGGACGCCGGCAAGGACGACACGAACGAGACCGAAGCCGGGGCGGACGCCAAGGACGAGGCCGGGTCGGGCAAGAAGACCTGACGACCCGCTGTATCTGACGAACCGAGAGCGCCCGGGGAGAGCTCCCCGGGCGCTCTCGGCACGTCAGCGGCGGCGCGCCAGGGACAGGGTGCGCTGGGCCGCCGTCACCACCGCCGCGTCGACGAAGCGGCCGTCGGGCAGGGCCTGGGCGCCCTGATCCGTGGCGGCCGCCTTGAGCACCGTCTCCGCCCGCTCGATCTCCGCCTCGCTGGGCAGATAGGCGCGTTCGATCACCGGCAGCTGGCGGGGGTGGATCGCGGCGCGGCCCAGGAACCCCAGGGCGCGGCCGTGGGCGCAGGAGGCCGCGAGCCCGTCCAGGTCGCGGGTGTCCGGGTGGACGGACTGCGGCGGCGGGGGCAGGCCCGCGGCCCGGGCCGCCACGACCACCCGGGAGCGGGGCCAGTCGAGACCGGTGTCGTCGCGCACCCCGAGGTCGGCCCGCAGGTCGGCCTCGCCCAGTGCGATGCCCCGCAGGTTCGGGTGGGAGCAGGCGATGACGTATGCCTGCTCCACGGCGAGGGCCGTCTCCAGCAGGGCGTACAGGTCGGCCCGGGCGGCCCGGCGTGCCACATGGGCGACCTCGGCGGGTGAGGTGATCTTGGCGAGGCGGAGACCGGAGAGCCCGGGAGTCGGGGCCAGGGCCGCGATGTCCCGCTCGCCCCAGGGGCTGGCCAGGGCATTGACCCTTACGTGGACCGGGACGGCCGGGGCGTGTGCGAGCAGGTCGGCGGTGGCGGCGCGGGCGTAGTCCTTGCGGTCGGAGGCGACGGCGTCCTCCAGGTCGACGACGACGACGTCGGCGCCGGAGGTGAGGGCCTTCTCGACCACCTGAGGACGGTCGCCCGGGGCGTAGAGCCAGGTGAGCGGGTACGCCGTCACAGGGCGCCCTCTGCGCGCAGCGCCGAGACGTCGTCCGGGGTCAGGCCCAGCTCGGTGAGGATCTCCTCGGTGTCGGCGCCGTGCGGGCGGCCGGCCCAGCGGATCGTGCCGGGCGTGGCGGAGAGCCGGAAGAGGACGTTCTGCATGCGCAGCGGGCCGAGTTCGGGGTCGTCGACGGTGGTGATGGTGCCCAGGGCCTGGTACTGCGGGTCCGCCATCACGTCCCGGACGTCCTGGACCGGGGCGACCGCCGCCTCGGCCTTCTCGAAGGCGGCCAGGACGTCGGTGCGGGTGCGGGCGGCGATCCAGCCGCCGACCGCCTCGTCCAGGACGTCCGCGTGCCGGGCGCGGTCGGCGCCCGAGGCGAACCAGGGCTCGTCGATCAGTTCCGGGCGGCCGACCAGGTGCATCACGCGTTCCGCGACCGACTGGGCCGAGGTGGAGACGGCGACCCAGGTACCGTCCGCTGTGCGGTAGACGCCGCGCGGGGCGTTGTTGGGGGAGCGGTTGCCGGTGCGGGGCTGGACATGACCGAGCTGGTCGTACCAGAGGGGCTGGGGGCCGAGGGCGGCCAGGATCGGCTCGATCAGGGCCATGTCCACGACCTGGCCCTCGCCGGTGCGCTCGCGGGCGGCGAGGGCCGTCATCACCGCGTACGCCGTCGTCAGGCCCGCGATGGAGTCGGCCAGGCCGAACGGCGGGAGGGTCGGGGGCGAGTCCGGTTCGCCGGTGATCGCGGCGAAGCCGCTCATCGCCTCGGCGAGGGTGCCGAAGCCGGGGCGGTGCGCGTAGGGGCCGAACTGGCCGAAGCCGGTGACACGGGCCAGGACCAGGCGCGGGTTGACGGCGGACAGTTCCGGCCAGCCCAGGTCCCACTTCTCCAGGGTGCCGGGGCGGAAGTTCTCGATGATCACGTCGGTGCCGGCGGCCAGGCGCAGGAGGGTGGCGCGGCCGCCGGGCTTCGACAGGTCCAGGGTCATGGTGCGCTTGTTGCGGCCGAGCATCTTCCACCACAGGCCCACGCCGTCCTTCGACGGGCCGTGGCCGCGGGAAGGGTCCGGCTTGCCCGGGTGCTCGATCTTGACGACCTCGGCGCCGAAGTCGCCGAGCAGGGTGGCGGCCATAGGGCCGGCGAAGAGGGTGGCGAGGTCGAGGACACGCAGGCCTTCGAGGGGCGAGGTCGTGGACGCGGTCATGGGCGGCGGGTCTCCCGGTGCGTGAGGTGGGCGAGGGTGTCGAAGCCGATGCCGTCGAAGTCGCCGATGGAGGTGGCCAGCCGGTTCTTCAGGGGTGCCGTCCAGCGGTCGGGGAGCGCCGCGGGGTGCCCGGCCAGCAGCCCGGCGACGGAGCCGGCCGTGGCGCCGTTGGAGTCGGTGTCCCAACCGCCGCTCACGGCACGGCAGATGGAGCCGTCGAAGTCGCCGTGCGCGTGGGTGAGGGCGGCGGCGATCAGGGCGGTGTTGGGGACGGCGTGCACCCAGTGGTGGGTGCCGGCGTGGGTGGCGTGGAGTGCGTCGACGACCGAGTCGAAGTCCGTGTGCTCGTGCGCGAGTCGCACGGCCTGGCGGACGGCGCGGGCCAGGCGGGAACGCGGTGGGACGACGGTGAGGCCGGTGCGCAGGCAGGTGTGGACGTCGTGGTCGCCGGTCGCCGCCGTCGCGATGACGGCCGCCGTGAACATCGCCGCGTAGACGCCGTTGGCGGTGTGCGTGAGGGTGGCGTCCCGGTGCGCCTGTTCGGCTGCCGCGGCCGGGTGGCCGGGGTTGGTCCAGCCGTGGACGTCGGCGCGGATCAGGGCGCCGATCCATTCGCGGAACGGGTTGCGGTGGCGAGCGGTGTGCGGGGGTTCCAGGCCGCAGAGGAGGTTGCGGTAGGCGATGCGTTCGGCGGTGAAGGTGCGGCCGGCGGGGAGCTCGTCGAGCCAGGTGCGGGCCACGTCCGTGGTGGTGAACGTCCTGCCGTGGCGTTGCAGGAGGACGAGGTTGATCAGGGGGTAGTTGAGGTCGTCGTCCTCGGGCATGCCGTCGATGTTCTCGGCGAGGGAGGTGGGCGCCGAGCGGCGGTTCCAGGGGTGCCGTGCGAGGAGTTCCTCCGGGACGCCCCGGGCGGTGAAGTAGGTGGTGACGGGCCAGTTGCCGGTGGCCCGGGCGAGTCGGCGGATGGCGTCGAGGGGGAGCTTCTCGACCGGTTTGCCGAGGAGGCAGCCGGTGGCGCGGCCGAGCCAGGCGGCCTCCAGGGCGTGCGGGGTGGTGGCCGGGGTGCCCACCGGCTCTGGCCAGTCGGGGCAGGCGGACCGGATCCTGCCCAGGTCCGTGGGTTCGTCGTCCGCCGACGCGCTCGGCAGATCGGCCAGTTCGTCCAGGAGGTCTTCCGCCAGCTGACGGAGGTAGCGGGACGCCGGGGTGGGGGAGGCGCCCGCGGTGGCCGGGGCCTCGGGGCCGCCCGCCGCTCGCCAGCGGGCCGCGACCGCCTTCGGCTCGCGGCCGTCCTGGGCCGCCTGGCGGAGCTCGTGGCCGAGCAGGTCCTCCGGCTGGACCCAGGTCAGTCGGAGCATGCCGGTCCTCCGAGGGACGCGAAGGCCTTCTCGTGGGCGCGGCGGCGGGCCACGTCCCGGTCGAAGATCTCGCGGGTCACGGCGGTGAGGGTGGCCGCCGGTTCCCAGAGGTCCAGGCGGCTGGCCTCCGCGACCGTCTTGGCCCAGTCCTCCGGAACCGGTGAGCCCAGGGCCCCGGCCACGGCTCCGGCCATCGTGGCGATGGAGTCGCAGTCACGGCCGTAGTTCACCGCACCGAGGACGGCGTGACGGTAGTCGCCCCGCGCGACGAGCACCATGCCCAGCGCGACGGGCAGTTCCTCGATCGCGTGCAGGCGGGACGGACGGCGGGCGCCGAGCGAGGGCGCCCGGTAGTCGGGGCCGACCGTGTCGTACGGGGTCACCGCCTCGCGCAGCGGGCGCAGCGCCGACTCGAAGTCCGTGTGGCGGGCCGCCTCCTCGCAGACCCGCTCGATCGCGTCGCGGGTGCCGTCCTTCGCGAGGGCGAGACACGTCGAGACCACCGAGTCCGGGGTCGCGCCGGGGGTGCACGCCGCTGCCACCGCCGCGGCCAGGACACCGGCCGCCTCACGGCCGTACGACGACTGGTGCGCGCCGGCGACGTCGAGGGCCTCGGCGTACGCCGCCCGCGGGTCGGCCGCGTTGACCAGGCCGACCGGGGCCATGTACATCGCCGCGCCGCAGTTGACGATGTTGCCGCTGCCGGCCTCGCGCGGGTCGGCGTGGCCGTAGTGGATCCTCGTCACCAGCCACTTCTCCGCCAGGAAGATCCGCTGGAGGGGGAGGGCCTCGCCCTCCAGTTCCGGGATCCAGCGCGGCTCGGTCATCAGGTCCGGGACCAGGTGGTCGGCGATGGCGTAGGCATCGAGGTGGTCACGGACCCGGGCGTAGACGCGGACCAAGGCGTGGGTCATCAAGGTGTCGTCGGTGACGTGCCCGTCGCCCTTGTGGTACGGGGCGAGGGGGCGGGCCGTGCGCCAGTCGTCGCCGTGCCAGGGGCCGACGATGCCGTGCACGCGACCGCCGTGGCGTTCGAGGATCTGCTCGGGCGAGTAGCCCTCGACGGGGCCGCCGAGCGCGTCGCCGACGGCGGCGCCGACCAGGGCTCCGGTGATCCGCTCGTCCAGCGGGGCGTTTTGGTGGGTTTTGGGCTGCATGGCCGCATCATCCACCCGGGTGGGCCGGTTGCACCGCTTCCAGGAGTTCGGCGAGTTCCACGAGGTCCGTGCCGGTGAGGCGGGGGAGGACGCAGCCGGACAGGGTGCGGCAGGTCTCCCGCCAGGAGGCGGGGATCGAGGCGCCGCCGCCGAGGGCGCCGGTGAGGGCGCCCGCCAGGGCGGGGGCGGAGTCCGCGACGCGGGACAGGCAGGCCGCGGCCGGGACCGCCTGCGCGATACGGCCGCGGGCGGCGGTGGCCAGGGCGAGGGCGACCGGGACCGTCTCGGCGGCGGCGATGCCGTAGCTGTAGACGTGGTCGACGATCTGGTGCTCCAGGGGCGGGACCAGGGCGAAGGCGCTGTCCGCGGCGGCGGCGAGCGTCAGGGCCTGCCGGGCGTTGCGGCCGATCTCCGTCTCCTCGGGCAACTCGGTGAGGGCCGCGGTGACGCACGCGTCGACGTCCGCGCCGGCCAGGGCGAGGGCGAGGGCCGCCGCCATCGCGCGGGCGCCGTGGACGCCGTCGCCGTCCTGGGTGTAGCGGGCGTCGAACTCGGCGAGGCCGGCGGCGCTGCGGGGATCGCCGGGGTGGGCCACGGCCAGGACGCAGGCGCGTACGCAGGCGGCGTCGTCGAAGTAGTGCGGGTTGTCGTGGCCGGTGGCGGGCGGGCGCAGGCCGGTGGCGAGGTTGCCGAGGCCGGCACGGACGGAGATGCGCGCGCGCAGGGGGAGGACGGCGGACTCGATCTCGGGGGCGCGGTTCGTCGCGGCGGCGACCTCGGCGGCGAGGGCGTTCCAGGTGAGGTCGATGGCGGCCCGGGTGCGGCGTTCGCGGCTGAGGTCGTCTCGGACGGTGTCGTCGCCCGCGCGCAGGAGGGCTTCAGCGGCGAAGGCCGCCCATTCGGCGTCGTCGGAGGGGCCGAGGCGGAGGGGCTCGGGGGGCTGGTTCAGAGCGATGG